>JBEQAN010000009.1:0-13772 GCA_041640315.1 Leptospiraceae bacterium | reverse complement strand
TATAATATTTATTGGGAAACTACTCGCAGACACGTTTCTAAAAAAACGAATGAATCAGCAGTGGTTTAAAAAAAGAATTTTGTATACTAAAGAAGTTTTAGAAATTGAACAAGAAATCGAGAACCGATTGAATCATAAAGAAGCGGTGATACTAATTTCCGGTCATCTTGGTACATGGGAAAATCTCGCACAGTATTTAGGTTATAGATTTTATCCAAAAACTGCTATTATTTACAAACCAATAAAAAATCCTTATGTCGATCGATGGTTTTTTAAAGCTCGATCCCATACTGGAGCTATTTTATTTCCAATGGAAGATTCATTAAGTGCTATTAAATTTTTACAACAAGGAAACTTGTTGGGTATTGCACCCGATCAGAATGCAGGTGGTGCGGGAATTTTAATAAATTTTTTAAACCGACCAGCTTCTACCTATAAAGGACCAGCATTTATCGGATATAGAAGCAATGCTCATTTATATTTTGTTGCGCTTTTACATTCTGATAGAGAAAAAATGAGTTTAATCTATCATTATCTCGGAAGAGTTGAAAATCATCAAGACAAAAATAAAATCATAGAAGATTGGACAAAAAGATGGGTTCATACCTTAGAACACTACATTAAAATGTATCCTGATCAATATTTCTGGGTTCATCAACGTTGGAAAACCACCCCAGAAATTATGAAAAAATTCCAAGATGAAAAATTAAAAAAAAGAGGTATTATTAAAGAATCAGATTAAATAATTGTTCAAAATATTTTTTATTCAAATAACCCACATATACGATGTTTACATCACCCGTCATCCATATTTCATGATCCCATTCGATTTCCAATGTTCCTCCTTTTAAAAGGATCCTATTTTTTTTGTTTAAATTTTTGGTTAAAACACTTACAACATGAACAGCACAAGCACCACTTCCGCAAGCCAATGTTTCGCCAGAACCTCTTTCCCATGTTCGTTGGTACAAAGTTCCATCCTCTTTTATAGAAACAAACTCCACATTTGTTCGTGCTGGAAACAAGGGATGATGTTCCAATTTAGGACCAATTTCTTCAAGATTAATAGCATCAGGATCATCTACAAAAAAAACACAATGTGGATTCCCCATGGAAACCACATAACCTTCGTAAGGAAGTATGGTTTTATCGAAAAACTTATATAGCGAATTTATTGTTTCATTTCCAAGATAAGGAATTTTTTCTTTTTCGAAAATAGGATTTCCCATACTCACTTTAACTTTTCCATGATTATCTCCTTCTTCTAAAATCATCACATTATGTATACCTGCACCAGATTCTACTAAAAATTGTTTTTTAAGAAATTTTTTATACCAATAAAATGAAACACTTCTTAAAGCATTTCCGCAGATATCTGATGTACTCCCATCCGCATTCCACATATACATTCGCATCTCTGTTTTCTCACTTTTTCCTAAGATCACAAGACCATCACCTCCAATTCCAAATCGCCTATCACATAGTTGTTTTATAATATCTTGATTCATTCGATGAAAATCAAAATCATGTTCAGTAAAATCAAAATAGATATAGTCATTTCCTATACCCTCCATTTTTATAAAGGGAACATGAACAAACAATTCTTGAATAGAGGAATTAAGTTCAAAATTTTTTTTCATAATAACTTGATAATTTTAAAACTATACAAGTCATCTTTTTTTAATTTTCAAATTTTGAAAAATTAACGATATTAGAGAAAAAAATCTGAATCTTCGAAATATTTTTTAACAAAATAAAAATGAACCAATGAGATATATAGAAGTAAAGGGAGGAAGAATGAAATATAAAAATATATGTAAACTTGTGGAAGAAGGTTATCATTTTTACTTACAATCAAAAAAATTAGATCAATTAATTTATATAATATACAAAATTTTTTCTAAGGAACTTAGATATTATCACAACGACCAAGAATTAATTGATAATTTTATTCTGGAATTTATAGAAAAAAAATTGATGAATGTAATCGAAAATTATCAAAAAAAATTTGATAATGTAAAAAATAATTTTAGTTTCACTTCTTATTTTGTAGCTTCTATAAAAAAAGCTTTTTTTTCGTATAAACAACGATACAGGATTGAAAAGAAATGGGAATTAATGAATATTTGTAATCTAGATATAATTAATTTGATTTTGGATAAAGAAAATCGTTTTATCAATCTTTATAATAGCCATGATGATTTTTGGTTCATTATTTTAGAATCTATAAATAAATTTCCTTTAATTGAGAGAGTTATATTTAAATTATTTTATGATTTTAAACTAAACCTAGAAGAATTACAATATTTAGTTAAAAATTATGGTTATGAAAAAACAAAATCATTTTTAAACATGTATTACCATAAAAAAGAACAAATTAACGATAAAAACAATAGTATTGAACAAAACTCCAATAAATTCTATATAGAAAATTTAATATCTAAGTACCAAGACGATATAGATAAACAATATAAAATATTAAGATATAATTTGTATAAAAAAAGAAAGTCCTCTAAAACATTGCCCAGTGCAAAGTTAATTGGAAAATTCTTAAACTTCAAGAACTATAAAATATATAACCAACTCTATAAAATTCGAAAAAAGATTATATATGCACTAAATTCAAAAAAACAGATGATACATGAAATCTATCAATGCGCTTAGGTTAAACATATGATAACAATTTACTCAGAGATTTTTAAAATTGAGAATGAAATTATTATTATAGAAATTTTTAGAAATAAAAAAGAGGAAAAATTCATAAAAGTAGATCGACTGGGATATAATAAGAAAAAAACAGAAAATTATATACTAACAGAAAATTATTCAGATTATCAAGTTGAAAATAAAATAAGAATATTATTTGAAAGTAATAACAATAATTTTATCTTAGATCTTGAAAAAGGATTGACATTTTCATTAGAAAATTTAAAAAAAGGGAGTTATAAGATAAATTTATTAAAAAATAATAATAAATTTAACATTATTAACATAAAAATATACTAAAAACAAGGTAAAAAAATATATGAAGTTGAAATTCTATACTAAAGGAGAAGTGGTCATAGTATCTATAGAGGGTGCCATTAAATCAGGTGATGAATATCAATTAGCTGAAAGAATGGAACAATATATAAAACCAAATACCGTACCAAAATTTATAGTGGATATGAAAAAAGTACCTTTTATAAATTCACAAGCGCTGGGACTTTTTTTACATATTTATAAGCATATAGATTACCTAAAAGGAAGAATGATCTTTTGCGGATTAAATTCAGATATAGAAGGGTTGATGAATTTAACTCAACTATCAAACATCTTTGAAATTTATAAAACCTTAGATGAAGCACTTGAAAGTTTTGAAGATTAATTATTCTATGATATAGAACTTACCAGTTTCTGGGTCAAAAAAAATCTTTTTAGTTTTTGGCTTAGGCGATTCCACGAAAAAATCTTGTGAATTTGACTCTGGGAAAAAAATCGATGTTGGGGATTGATATCCTTTTCGTATTTCTTCTATATGTTTTATTTTCTCCATGATCTCTTCTTCTTGCTTTTGATATGAATCTTTGAAATATACTAATGTATTAGCACCAATACGAAGTCTTAAAGCTAATTTCGTATATAGAAATCCCCCTAAGAAACCCCCAAAATGCCCAAAATGAGATATATTGGAAGATTGGTCAATAAATGCTAGCACAAATGATCCTAAACCAAAGAGTAAAGCTGCAGTCCTTGCTTTCATCGGAAAGAAAAATACAAGTAAAATAGAATTAGGGTAAAAAATAGCTAATGCAGATAAAAGACCCATTACAGCTCCAGATGCCCCAATCGTTGGTACTGCTAAATCTGGTTGAAAGAATATTACAGCAAGGGAACCAAAAAGTCCAGAGATAAAATATAACCAGGTAAAAGCAACTGAACCAATCGTTTGTTCTATGGCAGAACCTAATGTCCACAATGCCATCATATTTACAAATAAGTGCAAGGAAAATCCCTGAAAACCATGTAAAAAAAGGCTTGTAAAAGGTTGCCATATGGCACCTTCCCAAAAAGAAGCAGGGACTAAACCAAATTGATAATAAATGTTTTGAAATTCTAAGAGATCATTTTTAATAAATAAGGCATAAAACATGATACTAATATGTATTGCTATATTTATAAAAACGAGTAATCTTGTAACAACGGGAATTTTATAAGTACTTGTCATCATTTATGTTAAAATAAATAAGAACTAAAATAAGGTAAATTATTTTTTTATTTTTCTGTAAAATTATGAAAATACTTAAACCAGTAATTCTTTTGTGGGATTTACCCTTTTCTTATAAACAGATTTTAAATAATATTTATAAAGAAATTTTTTATAAAGAACTAGAAGAATTTCAATTACACTATTTCTATAATAGTTTGAATTATCATTTTATTATTTCTTCCATAAATTGGGAACAAATTGATTTTTTAAATTCTAATCATATTTTATTTTATTTTTTTACAAGTAAAAACAACAATACATTAGAATTTAAAGAAAAGCTAATTCAACATCGTATATCGAATGTAATTTTTCTTTCAGAACCACACAATTGGATTTTACCAGAGATAGAAATAAAAAAAGAACCCAAATGGATAATTTTTTTATCAAACCATCCTTTTAAACTTTTATATAAAAACATCGCCATCTTAGGAGGATATCATACTATTTTTTTCAATGATTATATTTCTATCGTAAACTTTATTGTAGAACATCATCTAAAAGTTGAAGAGATAATTCTTTTTTTAGATTTAGATTTTCAGGTAGATTTCGAAAAATTTTTATATGAACTAAATCAAAAAATATTTTATTATTCTTATATTTCAAAGATTTTAAAAATCATATGTATAAAGGATCTAGAAAAAAATTTTCAATTTTCATTACAAAATTTCGTTCTCTTTAAAAATAAATTAGGGAATCTTCCACCATTAAAAAAAGTCTTTAGTCCAGAAGAGGTAATTCTATTACTGATTGAAGCAATTATATTTTATCAAAGAAACTTTAAAGATCAAATTTATTATTATAATATTCATTCCCTGAGCGAACTTCTTTATAATGATTACCCGACAGACTATTTAATCCAAAAAAAACATCCCTTTCTAGATACTTTTAATATAAATTACCATTATTATAAAAAAATTTTACCTTTGATTTGGTTATATGATTATTACAAAAATTTATCTAAGGAATCTAAAACATTCATATTAAAATAACTAATCTTTTGTTAAAAAGAATACTCCCCCAATAATTAAAAAAGTACCCAAAATTCTTTCATTTGTTACATTTTCGCCCATATAAATTCCATAAGCAAGGGTTATTAAATATCCAAGTGACATCAAGGGTCTAATTAAACTTAGATCCGCATAACTTAATACCATTAACCATAACAAAATAGAAATTCCATAACAAAACATTACATACCAAAGGTATTTTGAAAAAACAATATTAAGAAAATACTTAAACCATTGGGTTTTCTCATCAAAAGGGAATGGACCTAAATGATTCATCATAATCTTCATAAAAATTTGTCCAAATGCTCCTAAGATAATAGCAATACCTAAAAATATATACAATTTGAGATTCATTAAGAAAAGATTTTTTTTTATAGTATCAAAGCAATGATTTTCTTATTGTCCTAACCAAAATTCTCTATGAACTTCATCTATGAAATCTCTCAGCAATTGCTCTATTGTGTTTTGAATGGATATAAATTCCTTTTTGGGTAAAATATTTTGAATGATATTATGCGAAAATTGCTTTTCTATTTCTTTATTAAATTTTAAAATATATCTTGCTTCTAATTGACCTTTAAAACTTCCTTTTCTGATAGGGTCTGGATGTTGTATAAATTCTTGAGGTGGGTACCAGCTAAAATCATAATTTTCAATGGTTATAAAAATATAAGCTAAACATGATTGTGGTTGGAGCTCCCTCCGCAAATCAATGGGATCATAATAAAATCTTTTTTCTATACCATTCATTAAAATTTCTTTTAAAGTACCACTTTGATTTTCTACATAGGAATAAAACAATCGAGAAATAGAATAAGCTCTTACAAATTTATTAGTATCAATATCCACATTGTGAACTGAATCTATATTATAACAAACTTTTTCTAATGAACTTTTATCAATCTTATTATGTAGATTAATTTCTGGATAAATATCTATAAAAATTTTTTGACAGTTTAAAAAAAATATTAAAAAAATTATAAATTTATTTTTTAAATTCATTTAATCTATATTCAAAGAGTAATAAATTGTAGGGTAATGACTCGAAATTTTGCTTTAGAATATTATAATGTAATTCTCGTAAATCATGCATTTTCTCTATTATGGGAGTGTGAATATATAATCGCCCATGAAGGGGAATTTCAAAAGTTTGTTTGGTTGGTGAAACATCATTGATTCCGAGGGGAATGCCAGACCTCAGAGGAAAATGGTAATTATCATTTTCTATTAAAACTAATGGTGGTATACCAGATGAATAATAACTAGCTATTTGGAAAATCGCAGCATCATTATCCATATTCTCTTCTTGTTGATTTTTAGAAATTTCTAAATAAGAGTATTTTAGAGTAATTTTATTATCGTTAACAATCTGATATAAAATTTGATTAAAATTATCATATCGAAATGCTTTAATAATTTTTCCTAACCAAAACTCTTGATTTAATAATATATTATCATTATAATCTGATAATACTAAATCTTCAAAAGATAAAAATGAAACCTTAAAAAGCTCAAATTTATGATATAATCCAAGAAACAAGTTATAGGTATTAGCTTTTTGTAAAAGAATATAAATTTTTATTCCATTTTCGTTAATGCTTTTGTGATAGACATTGTTTTGATATCTCAATAGAGCCTTAGCGGTAAAATTTTTAATTTGTATGATTTCTTTATCTATAAACATAAATCTAAAGTATTTTAAGTTTTTCCAAAATTATATTTGCTTGATTTAAGGTCAATTCATTATTATTAGATTTAATATTAATTTGTATAAAGTAATCTTTTTTATTAAATTGATACGAAACTATATAGAATTTATCTATTTTATATTCAAAAATACGTATATTTTCGTATTGATGTAATATCCATCCTTTTTTTTGAATGAAACAATTACAACTGCTTGCAAAATCTGATTCATAATTTGCTAACTTTACATTTTTATAAAACTTACTTGAAGTAGGTATGACTTGTATTTCTAAAGAATATTTGAATTCTTTGGATTTACTTCCCTCTTTCATTTCAACTTCTTGATACCACTCAAAGATATATGTTTTTTTTTCATTATCAATTTTTTCAATATAATTAAAATTATTTTCAATTTCAATTGAAAGGATAGAATCTAAGTCTTGAAAAATTTTATTATTTTTAATAGCTTCGCTTTGATTTTTAATTGATACATTTACTAGATTCATTTTAGAACAAAATAAAATGAATAATAATAAAAATAGATATGTTTGGTTTCGAATCATAAAATTATTATATTAAAAAAATTAATGTTTTTTCGTTGTAAATCATAAAATAATATACAATAAAAACTTAATTAAAAATCATTGTAAAACCTATGCAGCTTCAAAAAAGTATATTAAGGATTGGAAGTGTTAAATTTCTAAACGCTAAACCCTTAGATTTTGGTTTTAAATATTCTAAAAATATCAATAATTCAATATTAAATCAATATCAATATCGATTCATAGAAGATATTCCTTCTCGATTAATCCAAAAATTAATACAAAATGAAATCGACATAGGGCTTATAAGTTCCATTGAAGCGATTAGAAATGAAAACTTATTTAATTTTTATCCCAAATTAGGAGTATGTGCGAAAAGAAATGTACAATCCATATTTTATATAAAAAAAACTAATAATTTTAATGAACCAGTAAAACAAATTTATTTAGATATAAGTTCTAAATCCTCTAATGCATTGTTAAAAATCTTGTATTATAAAACTTTTCAACACCTTCCGACGTTTGAACTAGAAACTCCAGAGAATATCTTAAAAAAGATTGATAAAGATTCTGGTGGATTATTAATAGGGGATCCAGCAATTGAATTGTTATTTAATCAGAATCGTTTTTTTATAAAAGATCTTGCTGAATGGTGGTATGAGCTAACTAATCTACCTTTTGTTTTCGCATTATGGACTTATAATAAAGATCTACTTTTTGATGAGAGAATTTTTCTGGAATCCTATGATCTAGGAATGAATCATTTAAATGATATTATAAAAGATTATCCGTTTCCAGCATCATTTTCGTTAAATTATCTTAAAAATGTATTGTATTATACAATTGGAGAAGAAGAAGTTCAATCGTTGAATTTATTTAAAAAATATCTTATGGATTTGGATTTACTTTAATAGTAATATTCCAGATTATATCATTATTTGTTTCTAAGATTCTATCTAAGGTAATTTGATAGTTTACAATACCAGGTAATGGAAGATTACCTAAATTACTAATAACATCGAAATACTGTGGTGTATTTAAAGAAAATTTTAAATTCCTTCCCTTATAAGAATTGTAAATCATTTTATAAAAATAATTATATATTTTATTATCAACTTTTCTATATTTTGGGACTTTTAACTTTCTTTGTATAAAAATTTTATTCCCAATAACAGATATACTATTCTCACCAATAAGCATTTTTTCTAAGTCTGATATATTATTGAATAAAAATTCTACTTTTATTTTTTTATAATTCAAATTTGGAACTAATGGCTTTATACTTTCCTCTGTAAACGAAAGAACTTCAATATTTTTATTTTGGGTTTTAAACTTTTGCTCTGATTCAGAAAAAAAACTAATTAATGATGCTCCACTCTTTTTATCAACGGGAATTATGTATTCAAGGCTCACCTTCCCAGTTAAATCGGAATTTAGTAAGATCTTTTCTTCATATTCAAAACAAGAATTTAATATAAAAATAAAAAACAAAATGTAATATTTTTTAAAAATCATTATTTTTGATAAAAAGAAAAATTAGCATAAGTAAGTTCAGCAGTTTTAAACCATTCGTTTAGATCTCCGCGAAATTGTTTCCACGATTCGTAGACTTTTTTGTAGGTATTATCTTTTAATGCTAATTCTTCCATAATTTCTGTTGAAATTTGAAACGCCTTTTTTAAAATCTCATCAGAGAACTTCCTTAATTTAACCCCCTTATCAATTAATCTTTTTAAGGCCTGTGGATTCTGAACATCATATTTGGCTTGCATATCAAGATTCACATGATAAATTGCTGATTCAAAAATCGTTTTATAGTGTGGTGGTAATTTATTCCAAGCTTCTTTATTGACTAAAAATGTTAAATTTGCGCCTGGTTCCCACCAACCTGGATAGTAATAAAATTTCGCTATTTTATAAAATCCTAATTTTTCATCATCATAGGGTCCAACCCACTCTGTTGCATCAATTGCTCCTCTTTCAAGAGCGGGATAAATATCTCCTCCTCCTAATACTTGCACGTTTACTCCCAATGCACTCATTACTTTTCCACCTAAGCCTGGGATTCTCATCTTAAGACCTTTTAAATCATTTAATGTATTCACTTCTTTTTTAAACCATCCTCCCATCTGACAACCAGTATTCCCTCCTGGAAAATTAATTATATTAAAATCATTATAAATACTTCGAATTAATTCCAATCCACCCCCATGATATAACCAAGCATTTTGTTGTCGAGAAGTTAAACCAAATGGAACACTTGTATCAAAAGCAAGTGCTTCGCTTTTCCCTGTATAATAATACGATGCGGTATGAGCCATTTGAACAGAACCATTTTGTACTGCATCCATAACCTGTAAAGGAGGCACAATTTCTCCAGCAGGATATACTTGAATCACAAAATTTCCATTCGTCATCGTCTTAACTAATTCTGATAATAATAATGCTCCTCCAAAAATGGTATCTAAGGTTCGTGGATAACTCGAAACACATTTCCATAGAATCTTTGGATTTTCATTGATGGTTGTTGTAGGTTGATTATCATTTTTTTTACAAGATAAGAGCGTATAAGCGATTGAAGAGACTAACGTAGTTTTTAAAAAATTTTTTCGAGATAGTTTCATGAATTATCTCCTTCATTACCATGAATTTTTTTTTGATTCCATAATCAAGCTATCTTTAATTTTTTAATACAAAAGAATATCAATTGACATAGATCTTTCAATCATTCTTAAAGTGTTTATGAAAATTTCATTTTCTATAAAAGAAGTTATACCAGAATCAATTTTTCAGAAACTTTATGAAATTGCTTTAACATTTCATCATCACCATTTTGAATGCTATTATGTGGGGGGCTTTATCAGAGATATTTTGCTTAAAAAAAAAATTAAATTTAATGATATTGATATAGCCACTAATGCCAAACCAAATGATATTATAAATATGTTTTCAAAGGTGATTCCTACTGGAATAAAACACGGTACAGTTACTATTCTCTATAAAGGAATCAAACTTGAAGCAACTACCTACAGAAAAG
This sequence comes from Leptospiraceae bacterium, assembly GCA_041640315.1. Taxonomy (GTDB): domain Bacteria; phylum Spirochaetota; class Leptospiria; order Leptospirales; family Leptonemataceae; genus SKYB61. The sequence goes on along the minus strand of JBEQAN010000009.1, from coordinate 3,251 downwards.
AAACCCTTTACAAGGATCATAGACATCCCGAAGAAGTAGAATTTGTAAACGATATTTACGAAGACTTATCAAGAAGAGATTTTACTATCAATGCTTTTGCTTATGATATTTTAACAAATACTTTAATCGATGAATTCAATGGCTTAAAAGATTTAGAAAATAAGATCATTCGTTGTATAGGAAACCCCATTGAACGTTTTCTTGAAGATGGTCTTAGGCCCATTCGCGCTTGTCGATTTATGTCAACCTTAGAATTTCAATTGGATCCTTATACCAAAGAAGCAATAAAAGCTCAAGAAGTAAGAAATTCTATTAAAGCAATTTCTATAGAACGCTTCACAGAAGAATTAAAAAAAGGTTTTCAATCTCAACATACATCCTATATGTTAAGAAGTCTTTATGAATTAAAGATTATTGAATTATTCATTCGTGATGAAAAAGTTTATGATTTTAGTAAAATTTCTCAATATTTTTGGAATTATTTAGATAGCTTTACTAATGATAGTTTTAAATTTTCTTTATGGATGTGGTATCAAAATTTCAATATTGAAAAAATTTCGAAGCAATTAAAATTATCAAATTATTTGACAAAACTTATAAACTTATATATCGAAGGTATAAATTTAGTGATAGAGAATCATCCCTTTAGTTTTCTAAATTCTCGGGATTTTGATTTTCTCATAAAAAAACAATATAACATGTTTGATAAAGATGTTATAGCTAGAATAAAAATTTATAAAAAATACTTAGGAAAAATAAAAAAAGAAATTCCAAAAGAACAAGATGAATTTATAAAAAATTTAAAATTATTTTATGTTCAGTTCTTATTTGGTTTTACTCATAACGAAATAAAAACATCTCCAATATTAGAATCATTTTATTCTTGGCTCTATTGGGTTTTAAAAAATGAACCCATCATAATTAAAGACCTTGAAATAGATGGAGAAGATTTAAAGAAATTCAACTTTAATGGAAAAGAAATTGGGATTCAACTGAACCAACTCTTAGAATATGTTCTTGAGAATCCCGAAAGAAATAAAAAAGATTTGTTAATAAAATTGATAAAAAAATTAGAATAATAATTGTTTTATCTTTCTAAAAATATCGGAATTATCCATTATGCCTAAAAAATTCTCAGCACCCGGTCCATAAGAAAAAATTGGGACCATCGTGGAAGTATGCTTAGAATTAATGAATTTTGTTTCGAAATCAAAAGGAAATTGTTGATTTTTGATTTCACCACCAGTAATAGCCAAACCTCCAGTTTCATGATCTGCTGTCACCAATAAAAGAGTGTTTTGATTTTTTTCTGCATGATCGAATGCTTCCCCTATAGCTCTATCAAAATCCATCACCTCGTGGATTATATACTTTGGATCCATATTATGACCACCCCAATCAATCTGAGAACCTTCAATCAAAAGAATATAGGGTTTATTTTTTGATTCAAGATATTCAATCGCCTTTCGAGTCATCAAAGCCAAATACTCTTGGGAACGTACCGCATCAAAGTTTGTTACTTCCTTTAAATAATCCACATAGATAGATTCTGGATTTGGATTTGTTTTTACCACTGGAGGTAATCCACTTTCCGCAAAAAGTCCCAAAACTTTTTGATTCAAATCAGACATATTAATACTTAATAAATCATTCCAATCATAAAATACTTTATAATCATTTTTGATAAATTCCTGAATTAAGTCCAAATTATCTGGTCTATCTTTAAAATATTTTAATCCACCACCAAGTAAAATATCTGGTTTTAAATCTAAAATATCACGTGCGATTTCGTATTGATTTTCTCTATTATCTTCATGTGCAATAAAAGCAGCGGGAGTTGCATCTGTAAGAGAACAAGTAACTATAACCCCAATATTATATCCATTATCCTTAGCTATTTCCATGATAGTTTTTAATGGTTTTTTATCGGGATCAACAGCAATAGCATTATTATAGCTTTTACTACCTGTAGCAATTGCAGTTGCGGATGCTGCGGAATCCGTGACTATTTTATTATATGAGTGATTAGTCACTAAACCTATATTTCTAAAACGAAAGAAATTTAATGGTTTATTAGAGGAATAGATCGCAGAGGTTATGTGTGTAACACCCATCCCATCACCAATCATAAGAATCACGTTTTTAGGCTTCTCTAATTTATTCTGTATACAAAATTGAAAAACTACAAAAAATATTAATATAAAGGTAAACTTAACATAAAAAGGTTTTGAATTTTTAACTAGTTTTAAACCCATAAAAAACCTCATAGAATCTTATTTATTTAAAATGAATATGACTATATAATTAATAAGCTATTACAATCAATTAAAAAATCAAAATTCTCTGAAAGAGAAGCACAATTAATTTTTATCAGTTAAAAAAATAAGTAAAGATGAAGGCTAAGAAGTGAAAAGTCAAGTGTAAGTTGTATGTGTTGATGCGTTAATTTACAAGCTGCGAGCAAGGATGCTCGCAGTACCTTTAGGTGATGGAAGCTAATTTAACAACCTTTACCTTAATCTTAACCTATTAAGGCGTGAAATATGAGGGGTGATTTTGTGAAGTTATAAGTAGGGACGTGAAAACTCGCAGGGTACTACCATCATCCTTGATGGTAGCATAAACAAAGCTGTGAGTAGTGTTGATCAAAGTACCTTTAGTTTACTTAATCCCTTTGCGAACTTTGTAATTCTCTGCATTCTTTGTGTTTAAAAAAATGCTAAGGTCGCAGCGGGGTGAGATATAAGAAGTAAAAGCTAAAACGTCGTTTTATAAAGCTGCGATCAAGGATGCTCGCAGTACCTTTGGGTAGCGGAAGTATTTCCTTAACCTCAACCTTTACCTTTTATATTTTACATCTCACCTATTTCTTCACTGTGGTTTTTTGATTAGCACATCATTTCCACATAGTTGACAACCTGTAATTTTAAAATTAATTTTTATATTGATGTAATTGACCAGGAAATGATTTATTTTTTCATGGTACCTTTGCAGTATGGAAACAAAACGAGAATATGATTTATTAGTAATTGTGAATCCAGAGCTTCCATTAGAGGAAGCTAAAGAAAAAGTAGAAATTATTTTAAAGGATTTAAACATTGAAATAAAAAAGTCTGAAGTCCTCGGAAGAAAGGATCTCCAATACGAAAGAAAAAAATTTAAAACTGGTTTATTTTTAGAGTATACATTAATGTTTGAACCACAAAAAGGTGCAGAGCTACAATACCGATTGAATATTGATCCCAATGTCT
>JBEQAN010000008.1:0-13867 GCA_041640315.1 Leptospiraceae bacterium | reverse complement strand
GTTTCACCTAATAAAGGAGGACTATTAGTTATAAGAAGGCCAGTTCCTTATATGTTAAGAACAGTGTGGAATAATGATGAACGGTATAAAGAATATTGGAATTATATTCCTGGGGTATATTCTTGTGGTGATGTAGCTTTTTATGATGAAGATGGATATTTTGCAGTTTTAGGTAGAGCTGATGATGTAATGAATGTAGCGGGTCACAGAATTGGTACAGCAGAGGTAGAAAGTGCCTTTGTTTCTCATCCAGCTGTTGCGGAAGCAGCGGTTGTAGGATTACCAGATGAAGTAAAAGGAGAACGTATTAAAGGATTTATTGTGCTAAAACCAGGTTATGAACCATCGGAAAATTTAAAAGCTACTTTAAGAGATCATGTGAGAAGAGAATTAGGACCTATTGCAACACCTTCTGAAATCGAATTTAGAGATAGTCTCCCAAAAACTCGAAGTGGAAAAATTGTAAGACGACTCCTTAAAGCTCAAGAATTAGGACAAGATCCGGGTGATTTATCCACCTTAGAGGAATAAAAAATTCATTGAATCATAGGCTGATTCAACAGCCTATGATTACCATATATATTTATCTGCATCTTTTCTTCTTTCATAGCCATCCAAGACATGAAATCGTCTAATTCTTGAAAGTTTATGATGATTTAATGTAGAAATAGGAATATAAACAATTTTTTGACCAAATCGAGAAGCAAAATAATTCATTTTTGAAGATTGAGGTTTATCAGCAACATAAATTACAACATTTTTTTGGTTATAAATAATCGCACTAGCGAGTAATTTTTCTTTTGCAGTACGAAAATTTCTAAATTCATAATCTTCCCAGATAAAGGAAAGTCTTCCAGGTGGATAGGATAACAAAAATCCACCATAGATACAACGAGCTATGCCAGGTCCGATGATCTGTTCTTCGGGACTTGTTGCATAAAAAGCCATGTCCCCTTCTTCAGCATGCTCCCCCCACCAGACACTTTTCCAATAAAATTTTTCTTCATCTTCGCTAAAGATAACAACTATATTACCTGCATCCCAGTTGATTTTTATTAATTCTTTAACATATATAGTATTTTTATAATAATTTTTAATTGTTTCTCTATAATCTACACCATCGTATAAACTTGATGAAAAGGGGAACGATCTACTTTCCAACGATTTAACTAATGCCAAAGCCTTATTTCTTAAATACTTCCCAAAATTTTCTATGATAATATCTTCTGGAGGATAGGAACACATACCGTGATGATTCCAGAGATCCCTCCATTGTCCGGGATATTCTTCTTTTCGAATTTTCGATTTTATTTCTCTTAGGATTTTTGTTTCTGGTTTATATAATTTTGTTCTAAAACGAATAATTTCTGAGTCTAATCCGAGTTCTTCTAGTTTTAAGCTGATTTCTGGGAATGGCGAAGAATCCTTTTCAATATTCATGAGTTTTTCATAAAAAATTTTTGCATAATTATCATTTATAAAACTTTTTGCAGTATGGATTAGAATTAAAGCATTAGGGATTAAACTCCCTTTTAAGATACTAAGATTTCTTGCAAATTGAAAAAAATATTTTTCTTTTTGAGGTGGTATAATTTCTCCAGACTGAATTTCGTATTCATTTTTACTTGCTTTGTATACATTTCTATTTAATTGTACTCTATTAAAGTATTGCCAGCTTTTGGGATCATTACGAAACTTATTCCACAAATTATTAAAATATCCTGGTTGAATTAAGATTTCTGGAGAATTTTCCGATAGTGAGAAAATTTCAACTTTAATATGTTCATTTTTATAGCTTGCATTCAAAGCTTTTGTTTGTATTTCTAAGGATTCAATTAAAGATTCTAATTTATGTAAAGGATACTTTATAAAATTTTTTATATTTTTAAGATGGTTAATTCCACAAATAAATAATACATTTTGATCCGGATATCGTTCTTGAAGGAGTTTTAATTGATATGCCATATAAATTTCTCTATAAAAATCAAAGGATGTTTTTTTTATTTTTGTATACTTAAAGTAAAAGTTTACTAATTCTTCAAGAGAAAGATAATGTAAAATATACGTATCCGGAAAATGTTCATAAACTCTATAGGTATACGAAAAATTTATATTTAAAGGTGGATTATCAATAAAATAAACAGGGATATGATTTTCGTACGTATTACGTAAGGCTTCTACTAATGGTTCTAAGGGTTCAAAAATAAAATAACTTTTTATTTCCGATTCGACTTGTAATATGGGATATGAGTTTATATGAGGTAGAACTCGGTGGATATATTCTTCTAAATAATGGGGAATTTCTAATGCTACTATATCTGGATGATTATCAAAAAAATGTTTTTTTATCAATATAGTAAATTCAAGGGAACCATGAACAATTGGAATTACTTTAATATTTTCATAAATCGGTATACTTTGATCCACTAAATTTAATAGTTTGCTATCTTTTAATATCATAAAGTAAAGTCATCAATCTAAATATCTTAATGCTTCATCTCCTAAGATATTTTGTACAGCTAAATGGATTAATTCTTTAATTTGTTTTTCTTTTAACTTAAATTTTTTATTTTCTGGTTCTATATAATTTTTTTGATATGCGAGTTTTAATATTAATCTTGTTATGTTAATGCCATCTCTAATAGAGTAAGGTTCATCTTCAAAATGAGCTCTCTGAAGAAAATTTACAACATACGTAATAATCTCTGGTGGCGAAAATGGTACATTCGCTCTTAATATCTCTGCTTCTTCGTCAGCATCTGCAAAATCAATATAAATAGAGGGTTGCAGTCTACTTTGGATATATTCTGGGATTTCAAATGTAGAGGCATCTTCGTTCATGGTGGTAACGAATCTAAAGTTCTCGTGGGCTTTAATTTTTATTCCTACTATAATGGATTCAATATATCTTCTATGATCAAGTAAAGGAGCTAAGGATGCCCATGATTTTTCCCCCATTCTATTACCTTCATCTAATATAGCAATACCGCCTTTAATCATTGCAGTTACAATACTAGAGGCAACGTATTTGATTTTTCCCTCTGAAGAAATTACTGGTGTTATTAAAAGGTCTTCGGGTCTTGTATCCATGGTTGCCTGAAAAATCCAGTATTTTTGTTTTAGTTCCTGAGCTACGGCACATGCTAAAGTAGTTTTTCCCACTCCGGGTTTTCCTATAAGCCGTGGATTTAAAGGAATATCTTTAGGATGAATTTTTAACCATGCAGCTTTTAATTGCTCTTTTACAAAATGATTTCCTACCCATTGAACTTGAATATCATCGGGTGGTGTTAGTTCTAGTTCAACGCCTTCTATGATAATTTTTTCCATATATTCATAATATTTATTATGATTAAAAAATATCAAACAATTTTTACTAAATATAGAAAAAATTTTGACGATCATTATATAGATGATTAAGGAGTTTTTCATGAAAAAGTTTGTTTTGTTAATTCTTTTTCTATTATTCTCTTCTCTATTTGCTCAAAACGTAAATATTAGAGATATAAATAATTCAAATCAAACTAATACCAAACCAGATATAATCAAAATAGAAAATTATTTACCAATTAGTATTGAAGATCCAAGAATAAATATTACAGAAGTATCAGTAGATAGAAGGTTTTCTCCAGATGGAAGAGGAGAGATCTTAGATATTTTTTTTAACATAGACAACAATATAAGCGAGACCTTTGATGTATATATATGGGTTATTGCCTATTACGAAACAAATGCTGTTGATTATGATGAAAGAAAAATTGTGCCTTATCCAGAATGGAGAGTGCATGATCCTGATAGACGTTTTTTTCTCACAAGATTTATTAAAATCACTCCTAAGGATATTCCAGTAGATAAAATATGGACTCCAGAGGATCCAGATTATAAAAAATATAATCAGGTTATTGAGAGAATGCGTAATACCCTTGGTCATCTAAAAGTGATTGGGGATATTTATCCACCCGTATGGAAATATGTAAGTTATATTATGAGATATCCAACCCAAGGTATCCCTGCTATTGTATATGGAGATCAAGGACCAACGCTCGATAAATTACTCTTTACAAATTATATTCCACCGACTCCAGAAGAAAAAAGAACTAAAATTTTTAAACATATTCCAGATCATACTTTTACAATAAACTACAATCGTAGAAGAACAATTGTTAGAAGTCATCACTATTCGCCATATAGAGCTGATTTCAAATTTTTTAATATGTTTAGAATCTTAATTTTTGATGCAAATAAAGCAAAACAATTTGAAGAACAAGCGAGTCGTGAATTAAAAGAAGGAGAAGTACCCATAGAATCTATCATGTATCATAGAATATTTTATTTGAATAGAGATATTAAAATTAGATAGATATTGTATTGACAAAAACATTAATAAATTTTATTATAATCTTTGATGTTTTATAAAAACATCAAAGTATGGCAGATTTTCAAAGCGATGTTATAAAAATTGAAAATATAGTAAATCTCTTAATCGAAAAGAAAAAAGTTCGATACAATTTTAAAACCACTCACGATTCCATTTTACATTATCTTCACACAATTGTACATAGAATTTTATCAGAATTTGATTTGACATTTTTGACAGAAACCGTTCATGTAATTTTTTTGGAGCTTATAACCAATTTTCTAAAAGCCATAGTAAAAAGAATTTTTTTTCTCCAAAAGCAGCTTGATATTTCAAATTATAGGGATTATGTCGACAATATTGCTATTTTTAAATCTGAAATTCTTGAACATTGGGATGAAAAAGAATACGTATTCGAAGAGTTTGGTTATTATCTTTTTTTCGATTTTATACTTAGTGAAGATTATTTTACATTCTATATAAAAAATAATGTTAAAGTCAATATATTTGAAAGAGAAAGAATACAAAATCGTTTAAATAAACATTATGATAGTAATCCTACCTATTTAGATGAAATCGATTCAACGGAGGGAGGTGGGTTAGGTTTAATTCTGATTTTATCTTTGATCGAAAATTCTGGCATATCAAAAAAAAATTTTAAATTTGAGTTTTTGCCAGATGCTACTGTTGCTATATTAAATATTCCATTGAAATTAAATAAGCCCAAAATAGAAGTTTTTTTAAGAGATTTAATCTTAAAAAAAATTGATGTTCTGCCAACCTTTCCAGAATATGTTCAGGATTTAATAGAAAAGTGTGAACAAGGTGATGTAACGACTGATTATATTGCAAATAAAATTATAAAAGATCCAGCTTTAACCTCACAAATATTAAAATTAGCAACATCTGCAGGTTATATAACGCGAAATAAAAATCCAGATATAAAACTATCGATCAATTTAATTGGATTGAAACAATTAAAACATTTATTAATGATTTATGCAGCGAAAAATATTTTTAATAAGATTATTGAAAGAAGTTATTTAGAAAAATTATGGTATGAAAGTAATAGAATTGCATTTCTAGCTCTTAAATTAACCAAAAAAGAATCCTTAAAAGAAATGACTTTTCTTATTGGAATTTTAAATTTAATAGGAAAATTTGTAATATACAGTTTAGATGCAAAAGAAATTCAAAAAATAAAAGAATTATCAAAAAATAAGATTAATCTTGGAGATCAGGCATTAGAAGAATTAGAAATCGGGATTAGTTATCCAGAGGTAGGTTCCATTCTTGCAGAATTGTGGAAATTTCCAGATGATGTAATTTATGGTATTCGATATCAATTTAAACCTCTTCATATCAGTAATGATAAAATTGATTTAGTCTATCCTGTTTACTTAGCAAAATGTATGAATGAGATCTTATGTAATCGATTTTCTTTTGACTTCATCGAATTTAAAGTTCTAAAATATTATGATTTTTATAATAATAAAGAAAAATTTTTTAAAGTTTTGAATTCTCTCGTTGACGAATTTCATGATATTTACGTTGTATAAAAAAAATTCCATAAGCAATTAAAAAAAATCCTAAAATAGGTAAATAATGAGTATAAAAGATATGAGAGGGTTTTTCGATTTGACAGATAAAACCAAGGCATAAAGTTCCAGAAGAAGACGAAGCTAAAATACCACCTATGATAGCAGATTCAAAATCTAAAATAAATCGTTTTTTAATAAAATAATATAATATTATAAAAAAAAGAATAGTTGAAATGAAGGTTCCACTTCCACAATGATAAAATTCTTTAAGATAAAATTTTAAATCTCCTTGTAGAAACATTTCTATAATAATTACAACCCCCCATAGGAAAAAAGAAAAAAATGATAAAAATTTCCATAAAATATAGTTTCTACCCGGCAATGAAGCAAAAATTGAAAATATAAATGCAAAAATAGATGTAAACAATCCTAAGATAAATATTGGATTTAATAACATTTTTAATAATGGATGTTTATCATTTGTAAAATAATCTGAAATAAAAAAATAATTTATTATAATTAAAAAAACAATCATTGAACACCAACTGATACATGGAAATCTCCAGCTTTTTCTCTTTGTTGGTTTAAGATCTTCTGATAATTGATCAATTAATTCTAAGGTTTTATTCTTATAAGCCATATTCTTTTTGTATTTTCTTTAACTTTTTATATGCGCGATGAGCTGCTACTTTTAAAGCACTTTCAGATAAATGTAAGATTTTAGCTGCTTCTTTTATGCTATACTTCTCAATTTTTAAAAGTCTAATGATTATTTTTTCTCGTTCTGACATATGTTCCAAAACACTATTAATTCTATTTAAATTGTCGTATGATTCTTCACTATTATAATTTAAGTTCGAAGAAAAATTTGTAAAAGTTTCTGTATGAATTTCAAAATTTTTAATTTTTGAATCTTTTCTTACAAAATCAATATATCTTCTATATGCTATGGCATAGATCCAATTTAAAATAGACATTTTGGGATCATAGGTATGTTTAGCTTTATGAATGGAAATTAATGTTTCTTGAGTTAAATCTTCTACACATGATTTGTTAAATACTTTTTTAGAAAAATATTGATCTAAAATTCTAGAGGTTTTGAATAAAAATTCTCTGTAAGCTTTCTTATCCCCCTCAAGTGATTTTAGGAGTAATTGTTTTAATTTTTCTAAATGGGCTTCATTCATAGGAAATTTTTAACTCATTACTAATATTTACTTGATGGTTTTATGTCAATTGAATTCAATTAAACAATATTTAGTAATGAAAGTTATCTTAAAGAAAAAATGACAAAAAAACTTATTATTGGTTTAAATTTAAACATAATGAAAAAATTAGAAATGATTGATAAATATAAATTGTTATTGACATAATTTCGATGAGTGATTATTTTAGAACTAATGGAGAACGAATATCACTTTAGAAAAGGTGAAGAAAATTTAAAAAAAGTAACGATAAAGATTTCTAAGAAGATTACCCATTACTATAATCAAGAGAAAAGAATCCTTATACCATATTCCGAAAAAAAGATTTGTCAAGAACCAGAAGAATACTTTCAATTTAAATTACAATTGGTATTACCCGAAATTATCTTAAATAAAAAGCAATATGTAAAAAAGATTTTGACGTTTTTATCTCCAAAAAATTTAGCAGATCGTATCATAGAACTTAAAAATCAAAATCCTAAATTAAGTTTAAAAAAAATTTTAAGTGATGCGGAATACAAATTAATTGAAGAAGTATCAACAAAAATCATAGGTTCTGATGATGATCCAGTCAAAATTTATGATTTTCTTAGTATGATTTTAAAAGAAACCTCAAATCAAATCGATTTAAATTCTAAGGAGTTTACTTTACAATTAAGTAGGGAGTTATACAATAAGGGTATTGAATTTTAGTTATTATTATGTTTTACTTTTTTTACCTGCTTCTATTTCGAGAGGTCCTTCTGTTTTTCCTTGGATAAACTGTTGAACATAAGGATTCGAACTGTTCTGTATTTCTTCTGGTGTTCCAATCATTTCTACTTTCCCCTTATACAAAAAGGTAATTCTATCAGCAATATAATAAGCAGAGTTCATGTCATGTGTTACTACCACTTGCGTTACACTTAGTTCTTTTTGTAACTTTCGAATTAATTCATTGATTACCTGACTCATCACGGGATCTAAACCTGATGTTGGCTCGTCATAGAGTAAAATTTCTGGATTGGTAGTTAAGGCTCTTGCTATACCGACTCTCTTTTTCATACCACCCGAGATATTATCTGGCAATAAATCCTTTGCAGGAAGTAAACCAAGCCATTCTAATTTTTCCATAACAATTTGGTGGATCTCTTTTTCAGATTTGATTCGTTGTTCACGTAAAGGTAAAGCGACATTGTCGTAAACGGAGAGCCAGTTAATTAATGCTCCACTCTGAAATAGTACTCCCATTCTACTTCGTATTCGTTCTAAGGTTTTAGGAGAACAGTTTACAATAGATTCACCAAATACTTTCACATCTCCTTTATCTGGTTTTAATAATCCAATGATATGTCTAATTGTCACTGATTTCCCTGTTCCAGAACCTCCTAAAATTACCATGGTTTCGCCTCTTCTTATTTTTAAATCAATACCCCTTAAAATAGGCCTATCGCCGAAGGATTTATGTAAATCAATTAATTCTATTACTACGTCTTGATCTTTCATACTTATGGTAATATTACTGAGCTACTCCCGTATAAGGCTTTTGATAATATATTATTTTCTCTTAAAGATTCAAGTATTTCTCTTAAATCCTTTACTAATAGAATTCCTTCTAAAAGAGTTGTATCAGTATTTGATAATATTTTATCGTCATTTATTAATAAAGCAATCGTGCCTTTACCGCGATTTATTTTATAAGTAATATCAGCAGTATTTTTGAAAATTTGTCTTAATGTTTCTCGATTTTCATATATAAAATAAGAGATAATTGTTACTGGGTCATCATAATTAGTTGATTGTAATAAAGCATTTTTGTTTAATTCTATTTTTTGATTGAGAATAAGATTTAATAGTTCATTAGATTCAAGATATTTAATATCAATTTTTTTATTTTCTATTACTCTATTGTGATTTTTTGTATATTTACTACCCGGATCGATTTCTAAGACTTTTCCACCAATTACATTATCATATCGTGTATAAAGTTTATAATTTTCATAAAAATCTAATTTTTTTCTTATATTGAGTACTCCAAGGATCACTTGTTCTACTGTTATTTCTTTGCATAAATCCATACATTCAGAAATAAAAATAAAATTACCCTCTTTATCTACTGGATAGTAATCTATGAGTTTGATATATCCTTGATCTACTCCTAATATGTTCACTCTTGTTCCTTGTTGAATTCCATGGGCATTTTCTAAAATAACTGGTAGGTAGTAAGGTAAATTCAAATCTTTTTTCGCCGGCATAAAGATAGTGAATGCCCCAATTCCTAGTAAAACTATCCAGAAAATTATACCAATAATAACTGTTATAATGATAATTTTATTCTTCATCATTATTTTTTATCGATAAAAGATTGCACTGATAAAATAACCAAACATAATAATAAATAAGTACGACAAAACCACCGATTGTCTAACTGCTTTACCAACACCAATAGCTCCACCAGTAGCATTTAATCCTTGATGACAGGAAATCGATGATATAGTGATGCCAAAAATAAATGCTTTTAAATTTCCTACCCAAATATCTTTTAGTCCCGTTTTACTTTTTAAGGCCTCGATTGCTAAATTGTAAAATGTTTCGTATTCTACTCCAAGTTGGGTATGAGCTATCACACTTCCTCCAATAGTGCCAAGCAATGTGGCATAATTTGTAAGAACTGGAATCATAATAGTAAAACCTACCACTCGTGGTAATACTAAGAATTTAATGGGATTTATAGACATAACTTCTAAAGCATCAATTTCTTCTGAAACTTTCATGGTCCCAATTTCTGCTGCCATGGAGGAGCCCACAGAAGCAGAGAGTATTAATGCTGTCATAAATGGAGCCATCTCTCTTGTTAATGTAACAACCATTAATTGGCCAATGAGTTCTTCTTGTCCAAAATCTTTTAAAGCTAATCCACTTTGTAGACTTAAAATCATCCCAGTAAATAGAGCAACAATACTTACAATAAATAACGATTTAAAGCCAGCAATATACATTTGTGTTAATGTGGCTTGAATTTTATAATATAAATGTGGTAAATAAATCACAACTTTAAAAATTAAATATAAAACTTCGCCAGCACCTATGAATGGATCTATAAAATAGAGTTTAATAGAGCTTTTTAAAAAATTTACCATTCATGTTCAAAAAAAAAATTTTTACAAAAACATCAAACAATATTTTAGGGTTTATGTTTCTTGGTTTTTTGCTTTCTTTGTATGAATTTTAAAAACTCTTCTACAGTCTTAAAAAGAACTTTGTAATCTTTACCTGTTCGAGAACAATTACTTGGATCGTAATCTCTACAAATTTTAGGTCTATTTTCGTATATGGAACAGTAGCCAGAAGGTAGTAAATTATTGCATGGGGTTTTCATTAAAATCTGCCATTGATCCTTATGATCTAAATAAATTTCTATGTTTCTGTGATATAAATACCATACATATAACTGAATTGTTTCCTCGTCTTCGGGAGGGTCTAAAGGAACAGTCACATACATACAACATCCATGACATTGTATACATATTTCTTCTGTAGACATTTTTTGTTCTTGTTTTTTAGAGAATTTTGGAAAATATAATTCCATTTCGGGGATTTGTTTAGATTCGATTGAATTAGATAAGAGATTTTTATGTTTTATGTGATGCATAATTTACATGTAATTTTAAAAATATTCGGAAGTAAATTTAAAAAAACCGATAATTAAAGAAATGAGAAAAATTAGAGTTATATTATTTACAATTTTTTATTTTGGAATTATAATCAATTTATATTCATTAGGTACATATGCAGAGGGAAGGGCAGTTGTTCGTGTTATAAAATTTATCTCACAAGGAATTTTTATATTATCATATGAAGGTATATTAGAAATAGCTTCATACGATGAAGAGGAGAAATGTGAAGAAGAAAATTGTTATACTCCACAAAAGAAGCAATTACCCTTTAGTGTAAGACAAGAAAATAAAGAAACCATTAAATTCATCAATGATAATCTTAATAAAGTTATATTGATCGATTATAAAATTCATAGAATTGAACCCATCTCATTAAGTACGAGTTTTGAAGTATTAAAAGCTAGTCCATTTAGGATGGAACTTCCACCAGATTTCCCTTTAAAGTTTCTCGTAAAAAAAACGGGTAGTACCAATTATTCTTTTTTTGGCAAAATCTTGCAAATAGAGTATAGAGGGACTGCTATAAAAACATTTGAAGGTGTTTATTATGACAGACAAAAAGATAAAATAAGACCATTTTCTGTGACCAATGAAGATATGGCAAATTATATAAAACAAATTATGGAATATACAAAAGAATATCATATTGGTATATCAAAAGCTATTATAAAAGGTTTTAGAGATACTCCCTATGATATTTTCGAAATCAATTATTTAGAACGGGCTGGTGGGATTGAATAATTTCCAATTGTGTATTAAATTTTATTCTTTTTATCAAAAAAATAGAGGGATTTTTTTGTTCATATTAATATAAGAATTGACGATTGATCTATGATTTTTTTTTCATAAAAAAAGTTATTAATTGAAGATGAAATAAAACTAACATAAATAAATTTAAGAGATGAAGGAAAATTATGATTCATCCGTTCACAGAAGTCAGATATATAAATTCCACAATTGGGTATGGTGTTTTTGCAACAAAAAGAATTCCCATGGGTACAATTGTATATGTAAAAGATGATTTGGAGATCATGATCTCTCAAGATGATTATCATAAATATAGTGAACCATTGAAAAAAATCATCGATAAATACTCTTATATAGATCCAGAGGGTTTTAGAATTATAAGCTGGGATTTTGCTAAGTATACAAATCATTGTTGTTTCCCTAATACAATCAGTACAGGTTATGGTTTTGAAATTGCAATTCGTGATATTGAGGCTGGCGAAGAAATCACTGATGAATATGGAATCTTTAATTTAGATAGAGAGATTCATTTAATTTGTAACAAAGAAAACTGTAGAAAAATTATTACTAATAGTGATTTTGATAAATACTACGAAGAATGGGATAAAAAAATTTTACCCGCTTTAAAACTAATCCCTTATGTAGAACAACCCTTATATGATTTTATTGATGAACAAACGAAACAAGAATTGGAAGAGTTTTTTAAAGATCCATCGAAATATAAAAGTGTTTATCATCTTAAACTTAAACAAGAATTAAAAGTGAATGAACGTAGATTTTAACCAAGTATTATAATATAATCTATCTTATTTTATAGATTTTAGCTATATGAATTTATAATAAAATTATATAGTGAAAGGATATTGTCACTATTAAAGAGAATTTTTTAATTAAATAGAAGTGTTTATTTTTTAATTTTTTTTAATTTCTTATTATTTAAATAAGACTATAAACTGATTTTTTGGAAATCTTTTATATTTTAAATGAATCTTCAAAGGTAGTAACATAGAAAATGCTTGTTAACTTAATTCATTCCCCGCTTAGGATTAGATTATTGTACTTTATAATTTTCCAAGTACTTTAGATGTTGATTTTATTTTTTAATACTCAATATCGCTAAAAGTATTCTCACAATGAATGTTTCAGCATGCCCTATAAATTTTAATTTATTTTGTTTCAAGATTTTGGGGAAGTTTTTATACAAAGCTTTTTTATTTTCAATTAAAATATGATTCAATCTTACGAATTTAACTAAGTATACGACGTTAGTTTAACGTTGTTTAAAGATAAATGATCCTGATCAGGAAAATTAAAAAGTAAGCATACCAAATATTGGTATGCTTACTAATAAATATTAATAAATATCTTTACTAGTATTTAAAACATTAAATTTTCCTGTTGGTGTTTTGATCCAATCTCCTTCAATGACTTTTTTCAATTTCATTGTAGCATCATCATAGATATAAATTTTATTGTCTAACCAACCAGAAATCCAGACTTCCTTACCATCTTTGTCATATTCGAAATGAACTACACGTTTTGGACTAACTTGTATATACGTTACATTTCCAGTTTTTATATCAATCACCCCAACTTGTCCATTTACAAATTTTCCATCTTCTTGCTTAGAAGAAAGGGGCATATCAAACCAAATTTTACTAGAATTGGGATGGGTTTTAACAAATAAATTACCAGCAGATTTAATTTTGATTTCTCTTACAACTTTCCAAGCATATTGAGGATAATTTTCTGGATCTACTCCAATATAGACGATTTTATCATCTCCAATATGACCTGTAACATAAACAGGTCCATACTCTGGATCTACTATGTTCGCACCTCTTCCGGGATGAGGAATTTTACCTACATCGATACAGTTAATCATTTTGCGTTCTTTTGTATCAACAATACACATTTGATTTTTTGCATTTGCTGCAACTAAGAAATAACGTTTTTCTTTCTTATTGGGTAATTTGACCCAACCACCATCATGTAAGAAATTATTGGCTTTTAAACGTGTTTCTTTTGGTCTTTTGGGATTAGTATAGTCTACTAAATATATCCAACCAGATTCTTTTAGATTGATGATCCAAAAGGGTTCATCTTCTGATGCTACAATAGAAGCAACACGTACTTCTGGTAATTTATTCCCTGTTGCCCAATCTCTTGAATCTTCAACACTTTTTACAGAGAGGGGTTCTAAGGTTTCACCATTTAAAATCCAGTATTGACTGGGATTATAGCAACCAACGATAGCATATTTATCTTCGTAATTTGGTGCTTTAGATGAATCCACTGAACGAGCATCCCAGCAGGTTCTGACTTTTGCGACTAATCGTGGTTTCTCAAACCATAAATCAA
>JBEQAN010000007.1:0-13870 GCA_041640315.1 Leptospiraceae bacterium | reverse complement strand
TAAAACGATTTACTAAAAAGATTTCATTGTTTTATCCAAATCTTCTTAAAAATCATTTCATATAAAGTAATGTTATACAAAGTTGTAGACATAGATTCATTATATAAATATTTATACTTAAATGCAGGAAAAGAAAACAACGCGTATTGGACTTCTTGGTGCAGGTACAGTAGGACAATCATTAATCAAAATCATAGAACAAGAAAAAGAAAGAATCTATAATAATCATGGAATAATAATCGAAATCCATAAAATTGGTGATAGAAGTTATGAAAAAAAAGAAAATCTAAAGAAGTATAGATGTACAAAGGATCTTATGGAAGTAATCAATGATCCAAACATCGATATTGTAGTTGAACTCATTGGAGGAATCCATCCAGCTAAGGATATGGTCATTGGAGCAATTCAAAATGGGAAATCTGTGGTAACTGCAAATAAGGCCTTACTAGCGAATGAAGGTAAATCTATCTTTAGTACTTTAAAAGAACAACAAAAGAAAAATATTTCTATTACTATTGGATTCGAAGCTGCGGTTGGGGGTGCTTTGCCTATAATAAAAAATCTTCGTAGAATTTGGTCCTTTGGAAATATCAAATCAATTGGTGGGATTCTCAACGGCACATGTAACTATATTATAACTAAGATGGAAGAAGGATTAGATTACGAAACTGCTTTGAAAAAAGCTCAGGAATTAGGTTTTGCTGAATCTGATCCAACCTTTGATATATCAGGTAGAGATGCAGGACAAAAGTTAGCAATAATTAGTTCCTTAGGATTTAGCACATGGATAGAAGAAAAAGACATAAAAATCGAGGGAATTGAAAATATCCATCCTATAGACCACATTATAGCAAAAAAATGGAATATGGTAATACGTCTTGTGGCTTTAACAAAATTTATAAATCAAGAGTTATTATTAAGAGTTCATCCTGCACTAATTTCCAAAAATCATTTATTAGCTGACGTAAAGGAAGAAAATAATGCTATTTACATAGAGGAAGAATATTCTGGATCAACTTTTATAGTTGGAAAAGGAGCAGGTGGATTTCCAACTGCTTCTGCTGTATTAGCAGATATCATTTCTATAGCTTCTGGTTCAAGAAATATCTGGTTTAACGATTTTAGTCCTTTCAAAAAAATTGATGATGCTAACTATCGCTTTTATTTACGATTTCAAACAGTAGATAGACCCGGTGTTCTTGCGGCAATTTCAAGAGTTTTAGCAGATCATAAAATCTCCATCGCTTCTATGCATCAAGAAGAAGGGATTGAACCAGTAAATGTTGTGATTTTTACTTATGAATCTAAGGAAAGTGCTGTTTTTAAAGCAATTGAAATTATTGATAAAATGAAGGAAATCATCCTTTTACCTACAGTTGCTATCCGAGTTTTAATTTAATAAATGATTTAAAAAAAATATTGTATTTTAAAATTCATTATTTTAATTGGAGTATAAAATAATTTATCTGAGGTTTATATGTTAGTAGTCAGGCCTCGCCTTAGAATTGTTGAACATTATTTAGATCCAAAAAATCCATACAAAAGACATGGTGATTTATTCATTGAACTCCCAAAATACGAAAAATTAATTACATATGAGATCGATCCTTATTATTTAGAATTTTTAAAAAAACAATATAAATATTATTATCTATTAACACAAGATAAAAATCTATTAAATTACGTCACAGAAGCAGTACCCGTTCTAAATTCAAAACATGATATTTACAATAAACATCATAATTGTGATATAATTACTGTCTTTTTAAAAAGAAAAGAAGATCATAGAAAAGAATACTTACATATTGAAGGAGATCTTAATAACAAGGGAAAGGTTGAGAATTTTACGGTTTCTCATTTATCGGGAATTATCATTAATAATATAGATGCATTAATAGTAGTAGACTACGATTAAAACTATGAGCTCAGATATAACTAAAATTCAATTAAAAGATTTAAACATTGAAATCACATACATTAATAAAGATCAAAAACAAATAAAATATATAAAATTCATTGGTAAAATTTCTAATGAAAATGGTTTTGAATTAAATAAAAAATTTACAGAATTTTTTGATGATAATATCTACAACATAATTATCGATTTATCTGAACTTAACTACATTAATTCCACTGGAATAGCAATTATTTTTTCCATGTTTTTCCGATGTAATGATCACAAAGGAAAGTTAGTTATTGGTGGAATCCACACATTTATAAAAAAAGTATTATCTATTATGACCTTACCAGATGGATTCAAAATCTATTCTTCGAAGGAAGAGGCTTTAGAAAATTTTTAAGTTATTGTTTTGTTCGAACAGTAATAGAGTGCCCATGTTCTTCATCTAATCCTTCGACTTTACTCATAATTTCGATATAAGGAGAAGTCTTCTTTAATCCCTCTTTTGTTGTGTATTGCCATGTTAAACGTTTTAAAAAAGTATCTACCCCAAGTCCAGAATAAATTTTAGCAGAACCACCAGTTGGAAGAATATGATTCGTACCGCTAAAATAATCACCGAGAGCAACGGGAGCATATTTTCCAATAAAAATACTTCCAGCTGACTGTATATAATTTAAATATTCTTCTGGGTCTGAAAAGAGATTTAAACATATCTCAAGATGTTCTGGTGCAAATTCATTAATGAAATCAAATGCCTTAAATAATTCTTGAGAAGGTTTTACTTTGTTTTTTTCATCGGTTTCAACAAAAGAATCAAACAAAAGTATAAAAGAATTTTTTTGAATACTTTCTTTCTTTATGGATAATCGTTTTGGTCTTTCTTTTAATCCTTTTTCTAATTCATTAATTACTTTCTCCGCAAGAACTAAACTATCAGTTAATAATACACAAATACTATCTTCACCATGTTCTGCTTGAGATAATAAATCAGAAGCAACAAATTCTGGATTGGCTTCATTATCTGCAATAATTAAAACTTCAGAAGGACCAGCTGGTTGATCAATTTTTACTTTTCCAGTGGAAGAAAGTAAAATTTTAGCAGCGGTTACATATCTATTCCCTGGACCTACAATTACTTGAGCGGGAACCACTTCAATTCCAAAAAAAGCAGCGGCAATTCCATGTGCTCCACCTACGCGAAGAATCGCATCAGCACCCGCAATTTTAGCACAATAAAGAATCGAAGGATGAATCTCTCCCTTTTCATTAGCTGGAGTAATAACTGTAATATGTTTGACTCCAGCTATTTTAGCAGGTATAACACCCATTAAAACAGAGCTTGGATATAAAGCTTTTCCACCTGGTACATACACTGCAGCACTTTCAATTGGTCTATAGATATATCCTAAGGTGATATCCCCAATGGTCGTTTTAAGATCTTCAAGATTTTTTCTTTGAAATTCATGAAATTTTCTAATATTTTCTGCTGCTTTTCGGAATGATTCTTTTTCTTCTTCCTTCAATAATGTTTCAGAGACTTCAAAATCTTCTTTTTTTAAGACCAGAGGTTCTGGTATATATTTATCTAACTGGTAAGTAATTTCTTTTAATGCTTCTTTCCCTCCATTTTTTATTTTTTCTATGATCTCTTCTGCAATCTGTATAGCGGACTTATCTTCAAAGGAAGGTCTTAAACAAAGTTTTTGTAATTCTTCTTTTGTTAAATCTTTATGATTGTATATAGGAATGGATATTTTCATAGTTTTACCATTATTCATATATGATAGTTACTTGTATATTTCTTGATTGCTTTTGATCTCGAAACTCACATAAATATATACCTTGCCATGTTCCCAATTGAAAATCCCCATTTTTTATTGGTATTTGTAGCTGTGTTCCCAGCAAACTTGATAGAATATGAGCTGGCATATCATCATCCCCCTCTAAATTATGTTCAAAGGGAAAATTTCTGGGAACTAATTTTAACAAAAATTCTTTAAAATCTTTTCTTACATCTGGATCAGCATTTTCATTGATAGTTAAGGCTGCAGAGGTATGAAGAAGATTTAAAAAACATATTCCATTTGAAATTGTTTTTATCTCTGGTAATAGACTTTTAACTTCAGACGTGATTATATGATAACCATAAGATTTTGGGGAAAGTGTAATTCTTTTACTCAAAATCATTGAAATAATAATGGTGGGCGATAGAAGGCTCGAACTTCTGACCTCCTGCTTGTAAGGCAGGCGCTCTTCCAACTGAGCTAATCGCCCACATTTTTTATTTAATAATAAAATAATAATAAATTTATTTTTTAAGATTGCGCAAGTTCTTTTTCTTTTTTGTTAATTTTTAATGCTATTCTACTTTTTCTTCTATCCGCTTGCCTTCTATGAATTAAGTTTTTTCTCCCCGCTCTATCTAAGTATCGTGCATATTCTCTAAAAACTTCTTTAGCTTCTGGGATTTTATTTTCTTCTAATAATTTAATAATCTTTTTCTTTAAAGTTTTTAATCTTGTTTTTTGGGGTAAATTTCTTTCTCTTCTTCTTTTAGCTCTTCTTATATCTTTTATAGATGATTTTATATTTGCCACTTATCAGCTCCTTTCTTGCTTTATAATACAATAATTTTTTTATTTTTTGTATGTCAACTAAAAATACTCAATTTTTATTCATCATCTTTTAATTTCTCTAATGCAACAAATATTCCTTAGTGATTCTATTAATATTCTAAAAAATCCGAAAATAATTTATACATGGGTGTATGGCAAATTTTTAATGCTACATATATTGATTCCAACTCTTTAATAAAAGATTTTGAATTTTATGTAAAAAAGGATAAAATCTCTTTTTCTTCGATAAATACGGATTTAAAGATTAACATACATGGCAGAGTTATTTTACCTTCATTCATTAACAGTTTTGATAATTTACTTGCAACTTATCTACCATACAAAGGAGAAAACTTTCCATATTACACATGGTTAATGTGGGATAATGAGTTAAAAAAATCAAAATTATTTGAAGAAAGATTATTATTAGATAGAGAAGACCTATACTTTTTAGGTACCTATAGAAATATATTATCTGGAGTTTTATTTGTGGTTGATCCAATACCCAAATTTGTATTTGAAGATTTAATTCCAGAGCTTGATATCGATATATTAGAAGATTTTGGCATTTCCCATTCACCAGTTAGTTATTCTCTAAACTGGGGCAAAGGCATAAAAGAAGAATATACGTATGCAGTACAAAATAATTTGCCGTTTATCATTAGAGTGGGTGAAGGTTTTGATAGTGAAAATAAAAATTCTATAAAAATTTTAGAGGAATGGAAGGTTTTATCCAAAAATACGGTCTTAGTTCATGGAATTTCTATCTCTAATGATGATATAAAAACGATAAAAAAATATGAGTGTAGTCTTGTATGGTGTCCAGAAGTTAATGAATTAATTTTTGGAAAAACAACAAATATAACTAAAGTTTTGGAAGAAGAGATTCGAGTTTGTCTTGGTAGTGGAAGTGCAATGCATGGTAGCGAAAATTTACTTTCAACAATTAAAGTTGCAAAAAAATACATTAAAGATCCTAAATTGATCCTTAAGATGATTTTAGATAATCCGGTAGAGTCATTTTTCTTAAAAGAAAAAAAAGCGATAAAAGAACAATCTACCGCAAGTTTTATATTACTTGATATAATTTCTCCAAAAACCTATGATTTTATTTGGAACATCGATTTAAGAGATATTATCTTGGTAGTTCATCGAGGAATGCCATTATATGGTTCATTCGAATTTAAACCTCTTTTTGATTTACTTAACGTCCCTTATGAAGAAATAAAAATAAAAAAAAATTTACGTATTATAAAAAAACATTTTACGAGTAAATTAAATCAGATTTTTTTTAAACTTGGAAAAGAAGTGTCATTTCCTTTTTTACCAATAACTGAATAATATGCCAACAATAAAGGAATATACAAAAGGTGCCATTATTTACTTTGAAGGAGATAAAAGTAATTATATATATTTATTACAATCTGGTCAAGTCATATTAATTTATAATTCACTCGATGGAACAAAAGAAGAAAAATATTTAGTTAAAGTTGGGGAATTTTTTGGTGTAAAATCAGCCCTTGGAAAATATCCGCGAGAGGAAACAGCACAAGTAATTGGAAGCGCTAGAGTTTTAATACTAACCCAAGAAGAATTTCAACAGTTGGCATTGAAGAATACCCGACTTGTTCTTCAAATGTCCAAGGTTTTTTCCAAAGAATTAAGACAAATCCATAGTAAAATAAGAGAAATTTTAAAAGTTGACTCTATTAAAGATCCAGAGTATGAGTTAATGAACGTAGGGGAATCATTTTACCTTTCTGGTAATATTGAACATGCTCAATATATTTTTGAAAAGTATTTATATTATTATCCAGATGGTAAATT
This sequence comes from Leptospiraceae bacterium, assembly GCA_041640315.1. Taxonomy (GTDB): domain Bacteria; phylum Spirochaetota; class Leptospiria; order Leptospirales; family Leptonemataceae; genus SKYB61. Next base: position 7,525 of record JBEQAN010000007.1, on the reverse strand, counting down.
TCGCGAAAGAGCAGAGATGTTACTACTGAAAACAAGAAAAGGCGAGACCTATCCTACTAATATACCTTCTTTAGAAACCTATGTAACCAAACTAATGAGTGAATATCAGAATGAAGAATTTGTCAAAGATACCTTATCACCTGTAGATGATGATTTATTTCAAATGCCAGATATTAATAATGATGAATCGATAGGTAAAAAATCTCTTACTTACGAAGAATTAAAAGAAAAAATTGAAGTTTTCAAAAACAATAATCAAATTAAAGAAGCTTATGATTTTATATTAGAACTAGAAAATTTTAAAGAATATAAAAATAACCCCGCGATACAAGAATACTTTTTATTTGAAAAAGGGAAATTGTTGATATTGTTAAAAAATTATAAAGGTGGACTAGAATTACTTCTTTCTTATTTAAAAACTTATCCTCATGGTAAATTTACTAAAAATGCTTTATTTCAGTCTGCAGTTGTATTTGAAATTTTAAAAGACTATCAAAAAGCTATTTTATTTTATAATAAAGTATTACTATTAAAACCAGAAGATGAATTAACAAAGCAAGCTAAAATTAGATTAGAAAAATTAGAGGGTAAATAATGGAAATACCAGAACAACTATTTCAGAAATATGGTAAAGAATTTAAACCCGGCGAAATGATTTTTTGTGAATGGGAACCCGGAAATAGTTTATTTATCATTTTAAAAGGAAAAGTTAAAATTGTAAAAATCTTTGGCAAAACCCAGAAAACCCTCGATGTTATGGAAGAAGGAAGTATTTTTGGCGAAATGGCCTTGTTGGAAGAAGAACCAAGAAGTGCCTCAGCCATAGCCATAACAGAAGTCAAAGTTTTAGAGTTCAATAAAGAAAATTTTAACTTTTTAATACAAAAAAATCCACAATTGGTATTCAATTTATTAATCATATTCGCAAAGAGAATTTACGATGCAAAGAGAAGATTAAAAAATTTACTTATTGAAGATCCCACTTTAAGGGTAATTGATGTTTTCCTTATGTTAATAGAAAATAATCTAACTGCTTGGCAGATGAATACAACTTCTTTACAGATTACAGTTGATGATATTGCCAATTGGTGCGGTCTTCCAGTTCATGAAGTAAATAATATTGTAATGTCTCTTGTCAAACAAGGAAAAATTGAATTGTATGCAGATAAAATTGTAATCCCTAATCTAAAAGATTTACAGAGAATGGTTCATTCCAAACTAAAATCAAGAAGATTTGTAAAAACGTAGAAGAAAATTTAAGAAATAAAGTTATCGAAATTGCTTGAATGTTTCTAAAATTTCTTCTTGATAATTCATTACGAAAGGTCCATACCGTGCTATCGGCTCTAACAATTTTTTTGAAGACAAAAATAAAAGTTGAGCCTCCTGATCCGTATTATTCATTACTACGATATTATCGATAAATTCAAGAACAATCATGTGATTCTCACAAAACTTATAAACCACAGAATCAGTATTAAAACTAAGCTTTAATGAAACATTATTTTGATAAACATAAATCAAAATCCAATCGTCTTTATTTATAACCTTAAAGTCAAAATTGATAATTTGTTTGGGAAATAGAGTTATATCAAAATAATTTAAATCCCAATAGGGATTTTCTATACCCCTTATATTTTGAAATTTTCCAAACAATATCTTTATGAATCCATTAGAGGTTTGTATCAATGGTAATTCCTCTTTTTCAATATTTTTGTAATAGGGATCAATATATTTATACTCTCGAGGTAAATTAAACCATAATTGAAAACCCCAGATTTCTTTCGTATTTGAAAGGATGGGCATTTCACTATGCTCAATCCCTGAACCTGCTACCATCCATTGAATTCCACCTTCATTAATTACACCTACATTACCTAAGGTATCTCGATGTTCAAAAGAACCTCTTTTCATATAGGTAATTGTCTGAAATCCTTTGTGTTGATGTGTGGGAAATCCATGTATATAATCTTCTTCTTTATCACTTTTAAATTCATCAAAAAGTAAAAAAGGATTAATTTCTATAATCTCCTTATATGTTTTAAATATTGGTAAAATTCGTTTTAATTTCACTCCAGCACCATCAATCGTATTTCTTCCTTGAAGGATTGCTTTAATGGGTTGAATCATATAAATTAAGAGTTAAATCAAAAAAATTAATTCGACATCAAATTTTTTTATCTTTTTAATAAGTAAAACCAAATTTTAAAAAAAAGGAATTGTAGTTATATCAAAGTTCATTAAAATAATTTTTTATGAAAACGATTTTTTTATTAGGGGCAAGTAAAGGTATTGGATTTGGTATTGCAAAAGAATTAGTAAAAAAAAATATACGAGTTTATATAGGTAGTCGAAATTTAGAACATCTTGAATCTGCTGCGAAAATGTTGAATGAAATTCACAATGAAAGTTGTTTTTTTCATCAAGTGGATGTTCATTCTTATGAATCCCTTGAACAGTGGTTTAATAAAGGCATATCTCTATACAAAGAACTTGATGGTTTATTAATCAACTATGGAGGTCCACCTCCAGGGAAATTTCATGATTTTCATGATAAAGATTGGTATAGTGCTTTCGAATTTATGTTAATGAATCCCATAAGATTATTACGGCTAGCTTATCCTTATTTGAATCAAAAAAATAGCTCTGTACTTGTTGTTACATCCTATGCAGTAAAAGAACCAGTAGACAATTTAATTTTATCAAATGTATTTCGTAGTGGTATTACTGCATTAGTAAAAACATTATCCAGAGAGTGGGCTCCAAAAATCCGTTTAAATTGTATAATGCCAGGGAGGATTGATACTGATCGTATCCGACAGTTAGACCAAACCATAGCAGAAAAACAAGGAAAAAGTGTAGATGAAGTTAAACAATTTTTTTCACAGCTAATTCCCCTTAAACGTTACGGAACAATAGAAGAAATCGGTAAATTAGGGGCATTTTTATTAACTGATGACTCCAGCTATATTACAGGTTCTAGTATCGCTGTAGATGGTGGAATCATTCACACCCTAATATAAAGAATATGAAAATTATTGAAAAATAGAATTCATACTTTGTTTTGCCATAGCCTTTTCCCAATCTTCCTTTTCTATTAAAATTAAAGATAACTTTTCGATTTCTATACGATTTAAAATTTTTCCAATTTGTGTTTTATTATTTGATGTTATATATTTAAATTCCGTTTTACATTTTGGACAAATTTTATTTTGAACAAAATTCAAATTTGGTTCTTTACAATTCGCACAAATTCCATAAAAATCATCTATGACCATTAAATGTTTTTTAATTTCATCTAAATCTTTTTTAACCCAAATTCTTAAATAAAATTCTTTCATTAAATAATTTATATTTAAGAAAAACTATTGATGTCAATTCATTTTTTATCAAACAAATGTTCTATATAATCCAATCAATTTTCCAAGAATCATAACATTTTTTGTAATTATTGGTTTATATTTGGGATTCGCTGGTTCAAGACGAATTTGATCTTTTTCTTTATAAAAGTATTTTAATGTTGCTTCATCATCAATTAAAGCTACTACAATATCCCCATTATTAGCTATAGAAGTTTTTCTTATAATTGCTATATCACCATCATTTATATTTGCATCTTTCATAGAATCTCCAGTCACTCTTAAAGCAAAAACTTCTTGTTCAGAATTGGCGGGGATCATACTTTTTGGGAAGGTTAAATATTCTTCTATATTTTCATCTGCAAAAATGGGAACTCCAGCTGCTACTCTTCCAACTAAAGGGATCCTAACCATATTAAAATCAAAGTTTACATTACCTCCATCAATATACTTTAATAATTCAATCGCTCTACTTCGATTTTTTTCTGTTTTGATATATCCTTTTTTCTCTATGGCTTTTAGATGATCATAAGCCCCCTTAGGAGTAATGTTAAAGTGATCCGCTATTTCTCTTATAGAGGGAGGATAGTTTTTTTCTTTTGTAAATTTACTAATGAAATCCAAAATCAGTTTTTGTTTTTCTGTTAAATCTTTCATACTTTACATAAAAATAGATAACATAAATTAGTCAATATATTTTTACTATATATTTAAATAGTTTTAATAAATTTTTGATTTGATTCAATTTTTATCGTAAGAAATAGTTTAATTTTTTTATTTTATTTAAAATTTTTTAAGTATTAAATTGACTTAAAAAAATTATAGTTCTTGATTATCATCTATTATTAAATTTTGAACATTTAATTTCGAATGAATTTCTCCCACAGTTTCTATATAAATTTTTTGTAACTCTCTAAATTCTTCTAATTGTTTTTCTCTTTTATGGATCATTGTAATTAAATTTTTAATTAATTTCATTGTGAATTCTGGATTTGCTTGTACTAATGCCTCAAGGTGATCTTTATGAGCAACAGCAACAATAGTATCTTCAAGACATTGAACCGTAGCTGAACGTGGTAAGTCTGATACTAAGGCCATCTCTCCAAAAATTTCTCCTTGTCCTAACTCTGAAATTTTTTGTAATTTTCCCTCTTCCAATTCTTTATAAACACCCACTTTTCCTTTTTTTATTAAATAGAAATGTTTTCCCGTATCACCTTGATGAAAGATAAATTCACCTTTTTTATAAAATCGCTCATTTTGCATGACTGTTAATGGTCTTACAAATAAAGCTCTAATAGCATGACTACCTGGTAGATTTAATAAAAATATCAAACCTTTATAAATTCTATAGGCTATGTAGGTATAATAAAATCTTTTAAATTGTCTTGAACCAGTGTTTATGGATACAATGATACCTGAGGGATACTCGGGATGTTGATTTGGTATATGCTTTAAAATTTTTGCTTGAACGGGATAAGAAGCCCCTTTTTTATAGTGAAAAATTAATAAAATTATATCGTTTTCCTTAAAGTCTTCTTCTGTATGTAAAAAGGTTGAATAGGGTCTTATTTCATAGCATATCATAGTAGTAACATTTCTATTAGGTAAAAGTGCTTCTACGTCTAATACGACGGGTATACCAATTTTTTTATTTTTAAAATATTCTGGATTAACACTTCCTAAGATTAAAAACATTAAAGAGAAAGATAAAGGTAAGATAAAAAACAAAGTAAATTTGTAACTTTCTGAAATATTTTTAAAATATAGAAAAACCTCGGGTTTAAATATATATAAGCTGATGGGTATAAGCAAAATAATAGAAAATAAAATCTTTATATAATCTTTTTGGAATCTAAAAAATAATATTTTAGGCAGATTTTTAGTGCCTGAAGAATAAAGGATCCACTTCGCATGTCCTTTTTGGAGCTGTAATGTAATCCAATCTTCTAATCTTAAATGTTCTTTTTTTAACATTGATAAATCTGGAAAACTTTGAATTTTTGAATATAAAACTTCGAATATAAACGTAGATAAAACAATCATCGGACCCGTTAAATAAAATAAATTTACTTGTTTACTAATGGAAAAATAATCATAAAAACCATGTAAAATGACTGGAAAAAAAAATGCGTAAAATAAATTTAATAATTTAAAACGTTTTAGTGAATAAAAAATCATTAATCCAATAAAATATGCTTGTATCCCACAGGTAGATAGATGCATGGGGACTGAGGTAATTAATCTTAAATATGTTAATTGAGGTTCAAAATTATATAAATAAATAATATTTTCTAAAAAAGCAAAACCAGAAGCATATTGAATTCCTCCCATTATAATACCATTCAAGCTTTCTTTTCTTTCAAAAGAAAAAACAAGGGTTAATATTAATATAAAAGAGATGCTTTTCTCAATGATAGCAGCTTTTAAAAATACATCTAAAATCTGCAAATTATAATCTAAATATTGAATCAACCAAGGAGCAATAAGAAGTATAATTAAGCCTCCTAACAATCCTGTTAAAAATGCTTGGATAAAACCGAGGAGAGGTTTTAATTTTCCATAGTAAATCAAATAAAAAATAAGAAAAATAAATTGTATGATATTAAAATAATAAAAATTAATATTCATTTTCAATTACTTTAATAATCATTTTTTATTATCTATAAAAGTATTCTCATTCTAAAGGTTTGTTAACATAAATAATTTCTGTATTATCAAAAAAATCTTTTAAATCTTCGAATTGTTTTTTTATTTGTTCAATGTTTTTCTCATTTTTTGAACTGAATTCTATTTGCTTAGCAATTTCAGAAAGTTTCATAAATCCATAAGAACCACCAGAGCCTTTAATTTTATGGGCTATTGTACTAATTTGTTCAAAATTTTTTTCTTCAATAGCCTTTTTTAATAAATCAATGTTTTTTTTTGTTTCTTCTTTAAAGAGGGGTATTAAATCTTTTAATTCCATAGAAATTTCTAATTTATACTTCATGTAAAAAAGAAGATTTTCAAAAAGAATATTATGTCAATAAATTTATTTTATATCTATCCACTAATATGGGTCTTTCTTTTTGAATCCTTTGAACCTCTTTTAAAGATATAGTATTATTAAATAATCCTTCTTCTCCATTCAAGAGTATTAGTTCTTTACCGTCTGGATGAACTAAAATACTTCGACCATTGAAATTTAAATCCCCCATACTACCTATATTATTGGCACAGGCAATATAAGCTTGATTTTCTATAGCTCTTGCTTTTGCTAATAAAATAAAATGTTCTATTCTTCTGTCTGGCCATTGTGCTGGAATAAGAAATAATTTGATATAATCTTTAAATTTATCAATAGCATATAAATTCATCTTATAAAATAACTCTGGAAATCGAAGATCATAACAAATGGCAAAACCAATTACCCAACCAGAGATGTTCAATACTAAAAATGAATTTCCATGGGTAAAATATTTACCTTCATTAAAACCACCCCAATTAATGAGATAATGTTTATCATACCAATAAATATTGCCATCTGGAGTAAAAAAAAATAAACGATTGTAGATATATTTATTTTCTTGAAATGGTAAGGTAGTACAAAGCATAGTATGATTCTTTTTCGATATATCACTCAAAATAGAAATATATTCGTTACTATTTTTTAAATAAAATTCTATATGTTTCAAGAAAAAACTTGTAACACCCATTTCTGGTAAAATTACGATGTCACATCGTTTTTTTGATATATACTGACTTAATATCTCTATATTTTTCAGTGGATCTTTCGTATTAATATGATATTGTAATAAACCAATTGAAATATCTTCTTTTAGATTACTCAACGAGTTCATAAGCGATTCTCATGGTTGCCCAATTTCGAATTTTCTCTTTTTTTAATTTCGTTTGGATGCTTCTATAAGTTGCTAACGAATTTCCGTCAAAAGGAGATTGTGGAAATAACTCTTTCTTCGCATATTGATAAATACCAAAAATGTCTACTGGTTCTTCGGAAACGAATGCTTGAATATATTCTATCCCACCAGGCGGCGTTAATTCCCACTCAAAGTCGTCCTTTTCTGAAAGAAACGTATATTCTTTATTAACTTCTACTGGATCAAAACCAGAAAACTTATTAGGATATATTAACGTAATTTTACCTTTTGAATCAATAGAAA
>JBEQAN010000006.1:0-15981 GCA_041640315.1 Leptospiraceae bacterium | reverse complement strand
TTTTATAAAGTTAAAATTTTAAAATCTCCCGAAAATGGAAGAGCTATTCAAAGTATTATAAACAACGAAATTTTAAATGCAAAAGAATATATTTCTTTTTATATCTTTAGTTTTTTTGATCCAACGATAATGAATAGCTTATATTTTAAAAGTCATACATTAACTATAAAAGGACTTATAGATCAAAATTCAAAAAAAGATACGAATACAAATTTCCTTCAACTAATACAAAATCGACAATTACATAATATGTATTTATTCGAAGATAATTTTAATCAATCTTATATCGATGAATATGGTATTAAACATGGAAGTAAAATTCATCATAAAACTATTATTATTGACAATACAATTTATACTGGTTCCTATAATTTTAGTTTAAATGCACGAAATCGAAATACAGAGATTTTTCTTTTAATAGAAGATCCTTTAAATATTAAAAAATTAAAATCTCAATATGAATATTTGTTTAATTATGCTACATTGATTCTTTCCAAACATAATTTTAATCCATCCATCAACAATACTTACTTACATGAAAAATTTTGTCAGCCCTCTTCTGGAAATAGCGCTTTTTTTAGCTATAAAAATGCCTTTTTCTATATGATTCACTTAGATGAAAGTGGTTGTAGCCACAGTATATATTCTACAGGTCTTATTACGAATATGAGTGATGGTTTTTATATTAAAAAAGGCTATAGCATAAAAGATTTTCAAGAGATTCGCATTTTAGAACAACCAGAAGAACAAGTAGATTTCTTAGATTGCAATACCATATTGTGTGACCCTTGTTCTATTTACGAATGCAATTTTCTAACAATTAAAGAATGGAATTCCACCATGTCTTTTTTTGTTTTGGATTCTTCTATAAATCTTGAACAATCTAAAATATGGATATGGGATGGAGAACAAATATATAAAATCCAAATTAAAAATCTTCAAACTATTTTAAATAATACTTACTATTTTTATCAACTTATAAAAAGAAATCAGGTAATAGAAAAAAAACTTAGCGAAGGTATATTATTTTTTTTAAAAGAAAATAAATTATACCTTGGATGTATCGAAAAACCACCATTAAGACAAAATTTAAAAACTTTCTTAAATTTATTAGAATGGTATAATGAAAAGTTCTTGAATTATACAAATCGATGTTATATTACTCCCTAATGCCAAAAAAATATTTTTATTTTTTAATATTACATATCTTTATTGTGTTTAAAGCTCAATCAGATGATTTTATAAACATTTATGTGTTGAATATAAATTTAAAAACTTTAAAGCATCATCAAATCTCTATATTAAAAAAATATTACAATGAATTTTATTTATATCATAAAAACTATCATTCACGAAGTAAAGAAGAAAGTATATTTATAGTGCAACCGTTAAATCCTATGGAAAAAAATACAAAATTAAAAGAATTAAACTTTTATCAATATTTATTGACAAACTTAATTTTTGATTATGTTCATTTTTTTGATTTAGATATTAATTTTGACATCAAAAATTCTTCATCAAAATATACAGAATATTTAAAAAAAAATATAAATAAAATTTTATGTTTCAACTGTTTCGAAAAATATAGTTACTTATACCAAAAATTTATATTTAGATCTTATAATAATTTGAAGATAGGATTCATATTATTTAAAAATTGTAATTTTTCAATAAAAGAATTAGAAAAATTATTGTACTTATATGAAGATACGAATTTATGGATTTTATCTTTTGCGAAGGAACAGTGTCTTAAAGAAAATTATATAAATATTTTAAACAAATTTAATTCGGTATTTTTAATTTTTAATTCTGGCAAAAATAGATTTTATAAATATAATAAACATATATATAATTGTTTCTTTGATAATGTTATATGTTATGTTAAAATAAAATTTCGAGAAGGAAATTTTATCAATTTAGAAAATCAATTTATAAAAATTTATAATTATGAGTGAAAATATATTTAATGAGTTAGAAAAAGTTCCAAAACATTTTTTTTGGAAAAAAAATTATTATCTAATTGGTCTTACTGGAACACTTGCAGCTGGCAAAAGTACAGTGGCAGAGATTTTTAAAAAAAAGGGTTTCAAAGTAATACATGCAGATGATGTGGCAAAAAAAATGTATTTAAAAGATGAAGTAAAAAAAAAGATCATTGACAAATTTGGAAGAGAAAGCTACTTTGATGATCAAACATTAAATACAAAATACTTAGCTAATACAATTTTTTCTAAGAAAGAAAATGTTGAATGGATCAATCAATTGATCCATCCATTGGTAAAAGAAGAATTAAAAAAAGAATTGGAAAAGGCAAAAGAGGGGGAAATTATTGTATATGATGTGCCACTTCTATTTGAAAGTAATTCTCATTTGCATCAAGAATTTGATTTATTTATTGTCATTGATGCCCCTTTAGAAATTAGAATCAAAAGAACTCATGTAAGAAATAATTGGACGAAGGAAGAATTCTTAAAGCGGGAGAAGAATCAGATGCCAGCAGAAAAGAAAAGAACTTTGTCAAATTGTGTAATATGGAATGATAAAAGTTTAGATATTTTAGAAAAAAAAATCGATTTTATAATAAAAAACATTGAAAATTCAAAACCTAAAAATTTATCATAATAACGGAGGAATTATGAAAAAACGAATATTTTATATTATCCATTTAGACAAAGAAAGAATTTTAGTTTTAAGCATTGTCTCACTATCTCTTCTAATTGCCTCTTTTACCGCTGGATATAAAATTGGAATGGATAAAAAAAATCAATTAGAAAATATTTCTCTAGAATTTCCAAAACTCCAAGAAAAAAACTTAGTGGATTCTTCAGAATCAGTTCAATACAACGAAATGGAACTCTCCCCATCAACTTTACAAAAGAAAGAACAAAACAATGATATTAATTTAGAAGAATTAAAAAAATCAGAAAAAATTCAAATTAAACGTATTATTGAAAATGCATCAGAAGAACTCATAAATAAAGAAAATCTATCTGTTAAATCAGATATTCCCAAAATAGAAAAGGAAGCAAATGTTTATAGAGAACCATTTAAAACCAAACTAATTAATAATAAAGAAGCGAAAAAAGACGAAGTAGTAAAAGATAATCCTCAATACTATATTCAAATAGCAGCTTATAAAACCTTAGATGATTTATTAGAAGTTAAATCCAAATTAGAAAAACATGGGATATCAAGTAATTATAAAAAGTCAAAAAAATATTATATTCTCTACAAATATGCTAAAACAGAAGAAGAAGCAGAAAATATGAAAGAAGTTTTAGATAGTCTTAATATAAAAAAAATTATCATAAAAAAAACTAAATAAATCTTATAAATAATTAAAAAAATATGTATTAATCTAAAAATAAACTTGCAAGTCTAAATATCTTTTTGAAAAGTACTTTCTGTGGATAATAAAGAAAATCAACAATTGGAATTAGCAAAACAACTTGTTGTAAATCTCATTATCGAACGATTAGAAAGAACCTACGAAGATTATATAAAAAATGTAAAAGGATTTTCTGAAATACCTACTTTCTTTAGAAATCATTTATATGCCCCAGCTAATAAAAAAGAAAGAGATTATGTATTGGAACAACTTTACCTAAAGTTAAAGACCATCGTAGGAGAAGATATGGTAGAAAATATCCACAAATTAATTCAACTCATCAAGCTTTCTGATGAGCTAGATTACGAAATTGCTGAAGTTATAGTAGAGAAATATCCAGAGCTAATTACACAAAATGGGAAGTTAAAATTTGAAATCATTGAAAAAATCATCTTTGAAAAAAATCAATATTTAAGTCGAAAAAAACAAATAGAACTTATTTGCGAAACATTAAGTTTTTTTTTCTCTTTATCAAAACTACCCCTTGTAAAGTTAGTTATGGCACCAATTAAAGTTGCAGCTAATCTTGTAGGTGCTAACATTCTTATTGATACCATGGAAGAAGGATATAGAATTTCTAAAGGTATCAAAGATATGAAACCTTTCATCAATGATTTTAAAACTAGAGAATTATCATATCTTGAATCAATTCAAAAAAAATATGAAAATTTAAATAAGAATTGACAAAAACTGTCTATTTTCTTAAATCATAAGGGAAATGTCGTTTAATTCTAAGAATGATGAAATTAGTATGGAACTTGAATCTAATTTGAATGAACTTAGGGAAAATGATGAAATTTATAAAAAAGATGATACAAAAAGAAAAAGATTAAGTTCTAAAAATAATTTATCTAAGCAATATTCTCAATTATTAAACATCAATAATTATGATCTCTTTTTTAATCGTGAACTTTCTTGGCTTGAATTCAATTATAGAGTTCTTGAAGAAGCAATGCGTAAAGACAATCCTCTACTGGAACGTTTAAAATTTATAGCTATTTACGATTCCAATATTAACGAATTTTTTATGGTTCGAGTTGCTGGTTTAAAACAAATAGTCGCTTCTTCTATTAATGAAATTCAACTCGATGGAAAAACTGCAGAAGAAACTCTAAGAGAAATTCATAAAAGAATTCATAAACTGACGATTCATAAATATAAGATTTTTAATGAAATTTTAAATGAATTAAAAGCTCATGGTATAGAAATTTATCAAGAAACAAAAAATCTCTCAAAAGTTCTTGACAATAAAGACAAAAAATTTATCAAAGATTTTTTTAAAAGAGAATTATTTAAAATCTTAACACCCTTAGCAATCGATCCCTTACATCCCTTCCCAAGAATTTTAAATGGAAAATTAAACTTAGCCATTAAAATAAGATTAGAAAAAAATCCAGGAAAAATTTCATATGCTATCGTAGAAGTGCCTTCTGACGTATTACCACGTTTTATAGAGTTACCACCAAGAAAACGTTTTTCTCTTACTATCCGTAGATTTATTCCTTTAGAAGAGATCATTAAAATTCATATTAATGAACTATTTGGCAATAATGAAATTATCAGTATCCATGGATTTACTATCAATCGAAACTCTGAAATTTCTATAGAAGAAGTAAGCTCAGAAAATTTATTATCCACAATTGAAGAAGAATTAAAAAATAGAAAATGGGGAGAAGCTGTTAGACTGAATTATAGAAAAGGGATGCCTAGTGATCTTGTTCAATTTTTATGTAAGCAACTCGATCTAAAAGAAGAAGAAAGTTACGAAAAACCAGGAATGCTAAATCTTTTTAACTTATTCGAAATTTATGATAAATTACAAGATCGTCATGATCTACGAGATGTTCCTTTTATACCAAGAAATCCAATTTCCTTAGACAATCCCATCAACATTTTTGACTTAATAAAACAAAAAGATATTCTACTCCACCATCCTTATGACTCTTTCCAACCAGTAATAGATTTACTACAAGCAGCAGCAAATGACAATGATGTTTTAGCCATAAAACAAACCTTATACAGGACAAGCGGTGATAGCCCAATAGTAAAGTTACTTATAGAAGCAGCAGAAAGAGGGAAGCAAGTGACTGCCCTTGTAGAATTAAAAGCTCGCTTTGACGAAGAAAGAAATATTGTTTGGGCAAGAGAAATGGAAAAACATGGTATCCATGTTGTATATGGATTGACTGGATTAAAAATCCATGCTAAAGCACTCCAAATTATAAGAAGGGAAAAAGATGGAGTGCGCTCCTATGTACACCTATCTACAGGCAATTATAATCCTACAACTTCAAAAATTTATACAGATTTAGCTCTAATTACTGCAAATCCACAAATTAATGATGATGTTTCTAATCTTTTTCATGCTTTAACAGGTTATGCGAGTATTCAAAAATTTAACGAAATAGCAGTAGCTCCCATTAACTTAAGACAAGTAATAAAAGGATTAATCGAAAATGAAATCCATAATGCACAAGAAGGAAAACCAGCATGGATTAGAATAAAAATCAATTCCTTAGTAGATCCAGAAATTATTGTTCTTCTTTATAAAGCATCTATTGCTGGTGTTAAAATTGATTTAAACGTTCGTGGTATTTGCTGTTTAAAACCTGGTTTACCTAAAATTAGCGAAAACATTAGGGTTATATCCATCGTTGGAAGATTTTTAGAACATAGTAGAATTTATTATTTTGAAAATAATGGTGATCCAAAAATATTTTTATCATCAGCAGACTTAATGCCAAGAAATTTAAACCGACGAGTGGAAATTCTATTTCCCATTAAAGATCCAGATTTAAAAAAAGAAATCATTCATATCTTAGAGGTTATCTTTAAAGATAATCACAATGCAAGGTTATTACTACCAGATGGAAAATATATTCGACTACAACCAAAAAAAGGCGAACAAAGATTTTCATCCCAAAGATATTTCAGAGAAAAAGTTATAAAAGAATATGAGGAAAAAGAAATAAAAAAAGAAGAAAAAAGAAGAAGTTTATTTCAACCCTTAACAAATGTTGAAGCGATGACTAATCCAAGAAATTAACGTTTTTCTCAGATTTTAACTTTATTTTATTAACTTAAATAAAAAATATAATATCAAATTTAATAATATTGTAATAAGAATCGATGTTGTTAGAGGAAAATAAAATGAAAAATTTTCTTTTTTGATTACTATATCCCCAGGTAAATGTCCTAAAAATTTAAAATATTTAAAAAAATTTATATTCGTTGATGAAATGAAATAAAACATCAAACCCGATAGAATAAATATCACTCCAAACAATATTAGGATTTTTCCAAAATTTTCCATCATATATTACAAAATATTTAAAAATGATTCTAAGAAAATGATTTTTTATAATTTAAATGTTAGTAAAATTAACATAAAAATTATCAAACTAAATATGAGATATGTCCATTGAACACCAATCAACCAATATAATGTTCCCCCAAGAATAGGTCCGATTGCTCTTGATAAAGAACCAAAAGAACGCATAAGCCCTAATATATACCCCTGCTCGTTTTTGTCTGATAAAATACTTGCTAAGCTATTTATAGCTGGTTGAAATAATGAATTCCCAAGAGCTAAAGGAATTAATGTGATTACAGATATAAAAATGTTTTCTTTTATTAATGGTTGCAGTAGAAATGTTATGGGAATTAAAAATACACCCAATCGAATCATTTGAATTTCTTTAATTTTTTTGGAAACAATCCGAGATAAAAAACCTTGTCCAAAAGCAATAAGAATTCCCAAGAATAAAAACACTATTCCTATTTGTTCTGGGAGTAAATGAAACGTAAATTTATAAAAAAATGTAAAAGTAAACTCATATGAAGTAAATACCAACATATAAATTAAGTTCATTATAATTAATATACGAATACTTGTATTAAGTGGTTTTAATTTTCTTTTTAAAATTACTTCTTTATTTATGAAATTCTTGTTAGTCTCTTGATAGAAGAATAGAGTTAAAAATACACTCATAAGACTTAAAAGAAAAGATGCGAAAGCACAAATAGAAAATGGATGTAAAAAAGAAATGGTTTGGGATATATTTTTACTAAAATAATATACGATTCCTCCAAAAACTGGACCTAAAATAAATCCTAAGCCAAATGCCATGCCTACTAACCCCATATACGCAGTTCTATTTTTTTCATTTGATAAATCTGACATTGATGCGGATGCAACACCAAGATTACCTGCCATCACGCCTCCAAGCACTCTGGATAAAATAAAGAACGTAAAACTTTTCGAAAAAAACCAAATTAAATACGAAATAGATAATCCTGCACTAGTAATAACTAAAACCTTTTTTCTACCAATTTCATCAGATAACTTTCCCCAATATGGAGAGAAAAGGAATTGTAAAATAGAATAGAGTGAACTTAAAATTCCTCCAATGATAACAACGATATCTTTCTGTTGAGAGCTTTCTAAGATAAATAATTGTTTTACAGAAGAATCAATAAAATAAAAAAAATTTATGATGATTGTATCTGTATAATAGTATGGATATTCTACATAGTATAATAACATATCTGGAACTAAGGGAAATATTAAAGTAAATCCCATAAAATCTAAAATAATGATAAAAATTAGAATTAAAACATTTCTACGATGGGAACTCATGATTGACAGTTTTTTTTTTATATTGCATAAGTCAAAAAAAGATGTTGATTTTTAAAATCACTGAAAATGTTTATTCATATATTAATGAATTTAGAAGAAGATCTAAGAAACATCTACAAAAAGGATATTGTCCTCAACATTGATAAACATTACATACCAGATGGTGAGACATACCTTCGAAAATTGATCTTTAAGATTTTTTCTAATCCAAGAGATCCCAACGATATGGATTATTATTTATTAAGCGAAGCAGTATTTTGGTCTATAGGAGAGCTGATTAATAATGCTAATAAGGCAAATAATCGCTGGGCAATCTTGGAAAATGCACTTTTTAATAGAATCAAAAACGAATTTCCAGAACAAGATGATGAAACAATAAGAGAAGATATCAATGATGCGATTGAACACAATCAAACAGATCTTTTAAAAAAATATGGTTTAGAGAATATAGACTTAACTGCCTCTATACTTAATTTAATCGAAAAATATAAAACAAATTCATTTGCACTCTCAGAAAAATTTGGAAAAAAAATTACAATTACTTTAAAAATTAATAAAAAAAGCGATAATGAATTTTTTTTAGTGAATGTAATCAATAATTGCCCTATTACCCTTATAGATAAACAACGTGTTGAATATAACTTAAACAAAATCAAAGAAGATTTAATTAAAGCAAATCAAAACCCTTTCGAAACGGCTGTTCAATTATATCAAAAAGAGGCGGATACTGCTGGTGGTGGCTTTGGCGCTGGATTAAGAAGTATTGTACTATTCTTAAAATCTGGTTATGAACCATTCAAAGTTGATATTATCTTTACAAAATTAATTCAATATCGCTCAGCAATGAAAAATACCATCTTTACAATTGAAATCCCAATTCCTAAAATAAAAAAATAAAATAATTTTTTAAATCTTTTAAAGATTCGTATTTTATTCTTTAAAAACATTAATTTTATTAATATTTCACTATAAAAATAAAAAAAAATTGCATTATTAATAATTACTTCTTTAATGTTAAAAATTCTAAAAATTTTACAAAAAAAGGAGAAATTATGAGCTCAACAGTAAATTTTAAAGGAAGTCCCATTCATTTAATTGGTACCCCTTTAACCCCTGGCATACAAGCTCCACCTGCAACAGTTGTTACAAAAGATTTACAAGAAATCCATTTGGGATTACCATCAAATAAAAAACAATTAGTTATTACTGTCCCTTCCCTTGATACAAGTGTATGTGAAAAAGAAACAAAAACCTTCAATGAGAAAGTACAAAATTTACCTGTTGATGTTTATGTCGTTTCTATGGACTTACCTTTTGCTCAAAAACGATTTTGCGATAGTTATAATATTAAAAACTTAACAGTTGCTTCTGACTTTCGATATAAAGAAATGGAAAAATGGGGCGTTGTTATCGCAGAAGGTCCTTTAAAAGGATGTCTTGCTAGAGTTGTTTTTATTGTAGACACAAATGGTAAAATCACTTATACACAAGTAGTTCCAGAAATTGGTCAAGAACCAGATTATGATGATGTATTAAAAAATTTATAATTGTTGGTTGTAAAAACTTTAGATTATGAATCAAATTGATGAATATTTACCTAAATTTCAAGAAAATGAATATACAGTAAGACTTTTATCATCTATATTTAGCATTGTTCCTACAAAGGCAGAATTTGAATTCTATCGTACATTTGAAGATGGGATAAAAAGGGTAAAAAGAACTATCACAGAACAAGAACTAGAGAAAGCAAAATCCCAGATCCAGGATGAAAAAATTCAATCTATATTAAAAACATT
The DNA here is from genome assembly GCA_041640315.1 of Leptospiraceae bacterium. Lineage (GTDB taxonomy): Bacteria > Spirochaetota > Leptospiria > Leptospirales > Leptonemataceae > SKYB61. Next base: position 6,158 of record JBEQAN010000006.1, on the reverse strand, counting down.
TTCTTATATCCATACCTCTGATAAAATTCTTGCAGGATATACTGGCTTAAAAAATATCCTTGATCTTTTTAGTTCATCTAGTCCCAAAAGACGCATTTTTGAATCTGATCCTCAACAAGCATTAGATGCAGGTATAAAAGGTTTTATACTTTTGTATGCAGTTAATGAATTATACTCTGGTGAATTTAATACTAAAATCAAAAAATTAAAAGAAACACTTGCAGGTGTAGAATTATTAATTTATTATACGTTAGTTGAGATAGCTCTCCCCTTTACAGAGAATCTAATAGAAGGTAGTGTTCAAGTAATCTCTAAATTGTTTCAGAATCGAGAGGGAATTCAACATTTAGAATCCCTCTCTTTAAAGAATTATACAAAGGATATTAAAAATCTTAATTTATTTTTGGATATTCTAGCTAACTATTAGGATAAAGTTAATGTAGAACTATAGCTCATAAGATTAAAGAATATCTACCCACTGCTATCAACATTTCCGACTCTATGACTGGTGCTGTTGCTACGGGAGCAGACTTATTACCTATTTGGACTTTCTTGGGGACAAGACTAGTCGTAGAATCCATAGCAATAGAAACTCACTAATTGAGTATCTTTAATATATCTAAAGGTTCTATCGCTATGAAATCTGGAGCTATTTCTGGGGTATTTATAGAATACCCCCATTTACACCAAATACATTTTGCATTTAAATTCTTTGCTGTTCTAATATCAAGTTCCGTATCTCCTATAACAACGATTTCATCAGGGAATAAGTTGAGTTCTTTAATTGTTTTTATAATAGGTTCACTAGATGGTTTCGTTTCTGGATATGAATCTCCCCCAATGATTTTTTTAAAATATTCCAATAAACCAAGTTTATTTAATAATAGTTTACTAAGAGCTTCTGGTTTATTGGTATAAAGAATTATATCATGTTTTTTTGATAACTCTTGAATTACTTTATCAATATTCGGATAAATAACAGTAAAATCCACTATATGTTGAGCGTAATCTGTTTCGTATTTAAATTTTAAATTTTCTGGAATTTCATTATTAACAATTAATTCTGGAAAACAATTTCTATAGAGATAATCCATTCCCTTATTAACCAACGATTTGATGGCATCAAGGGGTAATTCTGGCAAATTATAAATTTTTCTAATACGATTCACACTATAAGCCATATCTAGTCTACTATCTTCGATGGTTCCATCAAGATCCAATACAATTAAATATCTATGGTTCATACTTCCATATTTCCTTTGTATTCACCTTTTTGGATCAATTCTTCCATACTACCTTTGCCATCACCATATTCTGTAACCTTCCTTTCTCCAGTAATAGAACCTTTAAATGCTTTAAATGGATTTGGATTGTGAACTTTTACTTCATGTGGGATTCCACCGGGAATAATTAAAATATCACCTGCTTCGATGGTTACTGGTCCATCTTCGAAATGAAAGGTTATTACACCTTCTACCGCACCACGAATCTCATCATAGTCATGGCTATGTTTACTCCTTTCAAACCATCCGGGAACAGTCTGTAAATCATATACTTTAAATCCATAACGTTCCATTTCTTTCTTGACTTTTTCTTCTGTGGGTATTTCTTTATATGGCCATTTAATGACTTTTACTTTTTTTTCCATAAAATGCTCCTCCTTACATTAAAGATCATGGGGACGAATCGTAATTCGTTTATTGGATTTAGTTCTAAAAATTGCTTTATCTAAAATTTCATATAATTTATCGTTGATGGCTTCAATGGTTTCTTCGTTGATTTCACATTTATGTTGTTTAATATAATCCCTTACCTTAGATACATTGATAATTCTTTTTTGATAACTTCTCACTTTTTGATTTCTTTCTTCTATCATTTTTTTTATATCTTCTTGTAATTCATTATGATTTAATTCATCGTGTGTTTGGTTTTTCATAAATATATTACAAAATAAAATTATTAATTCATTATTGACAAATTTTTCTTTTTTTTTCTGTGTCTAATATTATTTAATTTTACTAAAAATATTTTAGTTTAAATTTCCTAATAGTTTTTATTATGAAAAGATTCTTTATGGAAATGTTTCAAAAAATAAAGTAGTGATTGCAATTATATTTTTACTTAATTTTTTGACTTCTCAGCAAGAAACATTAAACTTTCTTAATATTTAGAGGTAATAAATGAAAATTTTAATCATAGGTGGAGCAGGCTATATTGGAACACATATTGTACATGATCTTTTAGAAAAAGATGTTGATTTATTAATATGCGATGACTTTTCAACTGGTAATAGAAAAAACATAATTGATCATCCAAAGTATCATTTAATAGAAGGTGATTTTAAAGATCCTAAAATCATGAAAGAATTAATGAATTTTAAGCCTTATGTAATTTTTCATTTTGCAGCAAGTAAAGCAGCGGGTGAATCAATGATCAATCCCATTAAATATTCCCATAACAATATTAGAGGAACTTTATATCTTCTTGAGAATATGATTATGCATGAGATTAAATATTTTATTTTTTCTTCTAGTGCAGCGGTTTATGGAGAACCCCAATATTTACCCTTAGACGAAGATCATCCTTGTAATCCCACCAATTATTATGGTTATACAAAAAAAACTATTGAAGATAATTTAATTTGGTTTTCGAAATTAAAAGGTATTAAATTTGCTTCTTTGAGATATTTTAATGCTGCGGGATATGATTACAAAGGTCGTGTAAAAGGATTAGAAAATGATCCACAAAATTTACTACCAATTGTGATGGAAACATTGATTGGTAAGAGAGAAAAGATGTATGTTTATGGAAATGATTATCCCACACGAGATGGCAGTTGTATAAGAGATTATATTCATGTGAATGATCTAAGTACTGCGCATATTTTAGCTATGGATTATATTATTCAAAATAATCAAGATTTAATTGTGAATCTTGGTTCAGAAAACGGGTTATCAGTACTAGAAATGCTTAGTATAGCTGAAAAAGTTACAAAGAAAAAAATACCTTATGAAATTACCCATCGAAGACCAGGAGATGCTGCAATGCTATTTGCATCCTCTAAGCGTGCAAAGGAATTACTGAATTGGCAACCCCGTTTTTCTGATCCAGAAACAATTATAAAAACAATGTGGGATGCATATCAGTTATATGCGTAAAGTTATATTCATTCTATTCTTAAATTTTTTTTTTTCATGCATCCTTGAAACGAATTTTTTTGAAAGATTAAACGAGTATTATAATCAAGGAAATTTCCATAAAATCATGGAATTAATCCAAAAAGAAGAATTAAATGACGAAACTTTTAAAAATAATATAGAACTTTATCTTTGGAAAGGAAGAATCTATTCTCTAAATTCTGAAACTTATGGAATCGCACAATCTTATTATGAATTATATATACAAAAAAAAACTAATCCAGAGATTTATTTAGAATATACTCTTTTTTTAATGGATATAAAAGATTATAATCGAATAAAAAATTTAATTAGTGGAGAAAACATTCCACCAGAAATCATCTTTCATCCGTATATCTCTGATATTCGAAATTTTTTGGAATGTATAAATAAAGTGGGAAACTTAAATTTTATTAATGTAATAAAAAAAACTACTTTTATACAACATTCTTTTTTTTATAACTATTGCATTATTTTGAATATTAATTTTGTTATAGAAAAAAAAATTTTTTACGAAGATAAAACAATTAAAGATTTAGATCTATCTTCTATAGATAAAATTAATAGTAAATTGGAAGATATAGATAAAATTCTAAGTCAATTAAAGATTCATGAAAAAAACAAAAAAGAATATCTTGTTGCAGTAAAAAACTTATTAGAAGCATACTTAGAAAAAAATGAGAGAGATTATCGGGTGGGAGATTACTATTATTTATGTTCACTCCAGAGGCATTTCCCCTTAATCTTGATTTTACCCCTAAATCTCTCTTCTTGTAAAAAAATGTATCCCAATAATCTTACTTTATATAGACAAATCATGAATTCGCAAATACTAGAAAACAGAATAGAACCTTACTTTCAAAATGATATTTATCGACCTTAAAAATAACTTTATTGATTTTAAATTTTTTTCCTTACAATATAAAATGCATAAATTGCCATCCCAATTGCAAAAGCAATAGTAAATATTACTAATATATCGACTAAATCTCCTCTTAACATATCTTCCTCCTTCTTTTCAAAAATTTTCTTAATAATTAAGTATAATTGATTATAATCTTTTGTCAAACCTTTTATAAAAATTTCTTAGTATTTGATATAAATTTCATTCTTTATTATAATGAGAATTAAAATAAATTTCATATCTTTGTAATAAAAAAATATAGAAATCGCGAACCTTTACTTTTTAAATAAGGTTAGCCTAATTTATTTTTTTATGAGGAATGATAAAAAAATAAAACTTTATTATATCAAAATATCAAAACGATAATAATACATTTTTACATATCTGTTTAAGAGTTGACATATAAATCCATTTATCATACAAATTTTAATATGAATTCACCAGAAAAAAGAAATTTTTTAAAATTAATTCAATATATTTCCTTTACTTCAATCTTAATTTTTTTTATTCTTGTATTATATTTTCAAAACTATTTATCTAAAACATATCATACTCTTGAATTACAACATCTCTATGGATATGCTACCTGCCTTCCAGATCAATGCTTTTGTGAAAAAATATATTTAAATCAAATTGCTCAACCTATTAATAGCCTTACTAATATCTTTTTTCTTTATACAGGTATTTGGATTTTATTTCAGCTAAAATCTTGGGATATATTTTCAATAGTATATTCGTATATTTTAATATTTTTAGGTATAGGGAGTTTTTTTTATCATGCTACTATGACTTTCTTAGGAATGTGGTTTGATGTGTTTTTTATGTATGCTTATATTTTGTTTTTAATTCTTTTTTTATTTTATAAATCGAATCTTATCACCAAAACACAAGGGATTTTATTATATATCCTATTATTAGCTATCTCTGGAATATTTCTATTGGAATCCCCCATATATAGAAGATTTCTTTTTGGTTTTTATGTTCTCTTAACTATTTTGCTTTTTTTTAAAATTAAACAATTCAAAAACATAAAAACTAAATATTTTTATATTAGTTTAATTTTATTCATAGTATCTTATGGAATTTGGTTATTAGATTTTTATCATATTTTTTGTTATCCAGAAAGTTTGATCCAAGGGCATGGAATATGGCACACCATTAATAGTGTGGTTGTCTATACATTATATTTATTTTTTAAAGAAAACTTCTAAGGTATTTATCATATCTTATTGACAAAGAATTGTTTTTATAAAAGTTGATTTTTAAGAAATTATTTATTGATTTTATTAATTTATAAAATCAATTAAGTAATAGATTTTATAATTTCATCATGGAGGTCTCTATAATGAATCCAGTTTTTGAAAAAACGGAAAAACAAATTCGTTATGTAAATGAAAAAAGTGAATGGATTCGAAGTTTTGCCTGTAATCATATTAGTGTTTTAATTGTTTGTAGAGGACCTATTAGAAAAGAAGCCATGGATGTTTTTGAATCCTTAGGGATAGAATATGGCATTTTACTATCTCATAAAGATTCCGTTACCTACCCCCAAACCCTTGCACCAGAGATAAGACAAATTAAAAATCCTAAAAGAATTCATAGAATTCCAGATTATACTGGAGCAACCCAAGAAGAAAGAAATGAAAGAATTCAAGACATAATCCAAATATGTAAAAATTATGGTTACTCCCATGTTTTTGCTGGGTATGGATTTATGGCAGAGGATGCTCACTTTGTATCCTCACTCGAACAAGCGGGGATCGGCTTCATAGGACCAGCCTCTTATGTCCATGTTAAAGCAGGTTCAAAAGATAATGCAAAAAAAATTGCTCGTTCTGTGAATGTCTCTGTAACACCTGGAATTGACAATATTACCTCCCTATGTCTTATCGAAAAAGTAAATGGTCGTAAAGGTTTATTAGAACTTATCGAAAAATATCAATTTGAAATTGAAGATATCAATCAAAAAGATGATGAAACATTAGCAGAAGAAATTCTTAATCAAAGTTATAAAAAAAGTATTCCCTTGATTACCCTTGAAGATTTACAACTAAAAGCAAAAAAAGAAATCCAAAAAC
>JBEQAN010000005.1:0-16066 GCA_041640315.1 Leptospiraceae bacterium | reverse complement strand
ATTGCTTTCCCTCAAGATTATTAGGATCATAACCTTTCTCTGGCCATTCTTCCTTAGTGGGATGAATACAATCTACTGGACAAACATCAACACATGCGGTATCGCAAACACCAACACAGGGCTCAGTGATGACAAAAGTCATAATTTCCTCCTATGCTTAAAAAAATTTTAAAAATTAAAACATTGATAAAAATTTTTCCTTTCATGCTTTGTATATTATTTTTTTAAGAAAGTTTTTATCTAAAACTTTCCTAAAATTAAAATTCAATTAATTATAGTTATTAGATTTTGGCAACTCTTTTTTATAGTTTTCCTATAGAAATAATAAAATATTTTCATATAATTCATATAGAAATAATATATTTTAATTGACTGATTAAAAAAAAAATTTTAAATTGTAAAATTAAAACTTAATAAAGGATCAAAGTTATGAGCTTAAAACTAATTTTTAAAAAAGAAAAAAAAGATAAAAACAAAAATAAAGAAATCAAAATACAAGAAGCCCATTGGAGAAGTATTGCTAAAAGCATTTCATGGCGAATTACTGGTACCATAGATACATTAGTCCTATCTTGGATTATAACAGGGGAATTTAAATTTGCCATTTCTATTGCTTCTGCGGAAGTGATTACAAAAATCATTTTGTTTTATCTTCACGAACGTATTTGGAACAAGATAAAATTCGGTAAAGTTACTATTCCACCACCAGACTATCAAATTTAAAAAAAGGAGCTTAGTATGGATATACAGATTGCAAAAAGTGAAACCTTAGAAAAATCAAAAAATAATCTTATACCGAAGGATTTAAACACCATCATTTCTTTAAATCAACAGTTCAGCAAAGAACGATTTAATATTTTACAAAATTCTTTAAGGATACTCGATTTCGCCTATTCAAATTATCCTACATTAAAAATTGCCAGTAGTTTTGGTTTAGAAGATGTAGTAATAATTGATTTAGCTTGTAAAATCAAAGAAAAACCCATTGTATTTTTTTTAGATACGGGAAGAATTCACGAAGAAACCTATCAAACCATTGATAAAATTAAAAAAAAATATTCAATTCACTTAGAAATCTATACCCCAGACCCTAAGGAAGTGGAAACCCTTGTAAGGGAAAAAGGATATTTTTCTTTCTATGAATCCATAGAAAATAGAAAAGAATGCTGTTATATTCGAAAAGTCAAACCCTTAATGAAAGCATTGCAAAACTGTGATGGCTGGATTACTGGTTTAAGAAGAGGACAAGGGGTTACAAGAGTGAATGTGATGCCCTTTGAACTAGATATAGAACACAATAATATAATAAAAATTAACCCTTTATTCAATTGGGGACTAGAAACTTTATGGCAGTACATAAAAATTTTTAACATACCATATAATTCTTTACATGATGCTGGCTTTCCAAGTATTGGTTGTAGTCCCTGTACAAGAGCTATCAAACCCGGAGAAGATATAAGAGCGGGTAGATGGTGGTGGGAGGCTCCAGAACATAAGGAGTGTGGTTTACATAAAAAATGAAACTATATCCAATAGTGCTAAAACTAGAAGATAAAATTTGTTCCTTTATAGGTGGAGGAAATCAAATTTATAAAAAAATTTTAGATTTAATTCCCTATGCACCTAAAATATTTGTGTTTGCTGAAAATGTAATTCGAGAAATCGAAGAGTTAGCTGAAAATCATAAAAAAATTATTTGGTATAAAAGCATAAATTATGAAATTCTTCTAAAATCTTATTTAATCTTTATTTCTGATGAAATCATACACGAAAATAGTCAACCTTTCCATACCATAAAAGAAATTGAATCCGTTCTTAAATTCAGTGAAAAGTATTCAAAACTCGTTTGTTTTTTAGATAAACCAGACTATTGTGATTTTTTTAACACCCATATTTATGAAAAGGGTTCTATTCTGATTAGTATTTCTACTAAGGGATCTGCTCCGGTCATTGGAAATTATATTAAAAAACAGTTAAACCAAATTATTAATGATGATTTAATCTTATTAACAGAGTTCTTAGCAAAATACCGATCCAAAATTGTAAATAAAATCAAAAATTACGATAAACGTATTAAATTTTATGAAAACCTCTTAAATTCTAATTTTATCGAAATTTTAAAACAAAACGAAGAAGAAGCCCTTAATAAACTCATCCAATTAATACTACAATATAGCGAATCATAAAAAATGACGTATAAGAGAAAAAATTATAGAATTAAATCATAATTTTAGAAAATTCTATATTGCATGATTTTTGCTTATTTTTTCAAAAAGAACAAACAATCATCAAGGAGGTTCCTATGTGGAGAAATTACTGGGATAATTTAATATGGAATGAAATGTTAGAATTAATGAATACTGTTAATAATGCCTTAAAACATCAAAATAATTATCCAGCCTTTAGGATTTATGAAAATGATGACAGCCTTTTATTAGAATCAGAGATACCAGGAGTAAATCCAGAACATATTAATCTTGAACTTAACGATAATGTTTTAACCATTAATTTTGAAAAAAAATTTGAAGAAGATCAAAATACAGTAACTTTAAGAAATGAAAGAGAATTTGGTAAATTCACAAGAAGTTTTCAATTACCATTCCGCATTAAAGAAGATGAAATTCAAGCGGAATATAAATATGGTGTTTTAAAAGTACATTTACCTAAAGCAGAAGAAGAAAAACCCAAAAAAATTGCTATAAAAACATCCTAATTTATTCAAAGGAGGTGGGATATGAAATGGAGTTTTTTACCTTCCCGTTGGAAAAAAGAACAAGAGAAACCAACCGTGGAATCCATAGAAAATAAAAAAGAGTCTTATTTAACACCAAGAGATTTTTTTCAATCCTTTCAAGAAACAATTGATGAATTTTTTAATGAATTTCCGTATCCAGAAATTTTCTCTAAGGAACGTTCTTTCTTTCCAAAAATTGATATAAGCGAAAATGATAAAGAAATTGTAATCAAAGCTGATGTGCCGGGTATTGACGAAAAGGATCTTGATATTTCAATCTCTAAGGATGCAGTCATTATCCAAGGTGAAAAAAAATACGAACATGAAGAAAAACAAACTAATTACTACAAGAAAGAAAGAAGTTATGGTAGCTTCAGAAGGGTAATTCCATTACCCGTTCAAATTGATGAAAGCAAAGTAGAAGCTACTTATAAAAATGGCGTAGTCACACTCCGCTTACCAAAGAGTTTGGAATCTTTAAAACAAACTAAAAAAATCCCCATCAAAATTATTAAATAAAAAACCTTTAACCCCTCAAAAAGGAGGGGTTTTCTATCTCAATAATAATTTTAAATCATTTAAAAAAAGTCTTAATGCTTTGCCTCTATGACTGATTAAATTTTTTTCTTCTTGAGTTAACTCCGCAAAGGTTTTTTTTGTTCTTATATCTTCAAAAATAGGATCATAACCAAATCCATTGTTTCCTCGTGGCGTATAAATGATTTTCCCTTCTGCAATACCTTCATAAAATCGGATGGGTTCTTCTTCTAAAAATTTAAAAGCTAAAACACATACAAACCTTGCAGTTCTTAAATAATCTCCTACATGTTTCATTTTAGATAGTAAATATGCATTTCTTTCTTTATCTGTTAACAAACCACCATAACGTGCACTATATACCCCTGGTTCTTTATTAAGGGCATCAACCTCCAATCCAGAGTCATCTGCAAGGGTGGGCATTTTCGCTAAATCATAAAAAGCTTTTACTTTTAACGCTGCATTTTCTTTAAAGGTTGTACCTGATTCTTCAATTTCAATTTTGATTCCTAAGTCTTCTGGTGTTTTTACGGGAATTGCTAAGGGTTCTAATAATTCTTGTAATTCTGCAACTTTATGTTTGTTGTTAGTTCCTATCAAAATCCCTTTTTTTCTTAATTCTAATAATAAAGAATAATGGCTCATAATTTATAAAGTGCTAAAGGAATTAATAGCGTCTTGAATATTATTAAAAATTTGAAATACTCGATTTAATAATGTGATTTGCATAATTCTTAATACTTCTTGTTCTGTTATTACTAAACGAATATCCCCATTTTTTCTTTTCACTTTTCTTTCCATTGCAATTAAAGTTCCAAGGGCCGAGGATGAAACATGCTTGATATTTGTTAGATCAATAATAATTTTATTTACATTCTCTTCTAATAATTTTTCTAATTCCTTTTCGAAATTGGGAGTATCAGTATGTTGGATGTTTCCTTTTACTTTTAGGATTACGATATCATTTTGTTTATTTCGTACGATGGATTCCATAAACTTTCCTCTTCAAATTCCTCTAAAAATATACTTACTATAATAACACTTTGTATTCCACTTTCTTTTAATATTCTTGATACTTCATTAATGGTTGCACCAGTTGTTGTAGTATCTTCTATTAATAAATATTTATTTATTCCAGTAAATTTATATGTCAATCCTAAAGAAAAGAGAATATGAAAAAAACGTTCAAATTGTTTTTTTTGACTTTGCTTACTTTTCTTGATTTTAATGATATCTTTCCCATAGGGAATATTTGTTTTACTTGAAAGAGTTTTTACAAGTTTTTCTAAAACATCATACGAACGATATTGTCGTCCAAACTTCGATGAACTAATATACCCAATTCTATCGGGTTGTTCCCTTTGAATGATTTTTAATATATCTTTAATGAAAAGTCTATAAATATTTTCATGATTTTCATATTTCCATTCTAATAAAATTTTTTTTGTAAAGGAATTATATTCATATAATCCAATTAATTTATCAAAATACACAAATCTACTTGAACAAAATAAACATTCATGATTCAATAATTTATGAGAACATTTCAAACATCTATGTTCATCAAATTTCAATCGATGTTTTCTTAACTCCTTCCAGCAATTTTTACATAATACTTCCCTACTTTCTTTTTTACAAATTATACAATAATTGGGAAATAAAAAATTAAAGACATCCATCAAAAATTATAGATCTAAGAATTTTTGATTTTTTTAGAAGAATTTTATAGTTATTTTTTGTTTTTTAATTGAATTAATAAGAAGATTTTGCATTCTACATTTAGAAATGAAAGGAATTTATTTAATATTGATTTTAATTTTAAGTCTAAAAGAAATCTATAGCAATCATTTCTATTTTTTCCCAAATTCAATTAAAACAAATTGGCGTAATAATTATGCTTTTCTTTTTGAATCCAATTTTTTTACAGAACAAAAAAAGTTTTTTGTTGTTCATAGAGGGAAAGAAGGCTTTCAAATTATACTTAAAGAGCCCATCATAAATAAAAATCATAGTTTTGAAATTAAAAACCAATGTTTTGTGATTGAAGGTAAATTTCATATTAGTTTATTAATCAAAAAATCCCAAAAAATCATGGATATCCCATTTAAAATCGAGACTTTAAAACAAAGATACTTAGAAGAAGCCCCACACCCGTATAACATCTTGATTGATAGAGCCACAGTAATTCAATATTTAAAACAATCTGAAACTGAACTTCATAATATCATGGATGTAGAAATTCTTGGAATAAGGATTATCCCTTTAACATCAAGAATAGCATTCTATTGTGATGAGTTTTCAATGACTCGGGAAAAATTTTTAATATTTTAACATAGTGATGGAATCGACCCCATAATTTTTTTAAGAAGCGATAAACTCACTTTTAAAAGTTGAGTTTTTTGCAAAACTTTATTTTTTTAAGTTGAAAATCTTAAATACTTATTATAAATAGATATTGGAATGATTACAGTGGAACTTATCAATTTTTCTTTTATGATTTTTTTCTTGATATTTTTCTTCTATTTTTTTGTTATAAAATCATTCCTTGAAAATGAAAAACAATTTTATTACGTTCAGTTATTAATTTTTATCAATTTAATAAGAAATATTTTGACTTTTGTTATTAAGGATCAAAAGGTTTATGATATATTCTTAGGAATCGATGAAGCACTCACTTATTTGAATATTTTCATCTTTTTACAATTTTGTATTGAAGTTGATCCGTTAAAATTTCCGACAGTTATAAAAAGAATCAACCTATTGATTTCTTCTATAATGATTTTCATAGCATTTCTATCTACTTATCTGAACTTACAAATAAAATGGTTCTACGATAGTTATTTTCTAATATTGGTACTATATTTTAATACAATTTTAATAAAAGAAAGATTCAAACATAAACCATTTTCTATTGTAGATAACTTAGGCATATGGATTTATAGCGTAAGTATGATTTTGTCATCTATTCTTTTTTATTTAGATCTTCGACTAAATTTACTTTTATCTTCTATATCCTTAATCCTATTTATATTATGGTTTCATTATATACTCTACTTTCAATCAAAACAAGCCCATAAAATTACACAATTAGAAAATGAGTTAGATGATGCGAGGGAAGAAATTGAACTACAGAATGAAATCACAAAAAAACATGAGGAAAATCTAAAAAAAACCAATCAACTTTACGAATCTTTATTAGAAATTTCTAAAAAAATTTCTTCAACGGAAAACCTCCATCAAACCTTAGACGATATAGCACATCATCTTGAAAAAAACTTCAAAATTAAGTACTTTGTAATAATGATAATAAACGAAGAAAAGAAAGAGGCATATTTTTTTAATAGTAATTTAGACAAAAAATTAACACCAGAACAATTTGATTTTATGACAAAAGGGGTAAAAGTATTTGATTTAACCCAAAAAGGCATCCATCATGGTGTATATGTTCATAAAAAACCAATTTATTTAAAGCATTTTAAAAAATCCAATTATGAATTCGAAAACCAATTGGTAGAAATTCTTAACCTAAAGTCACTCATTGTATTTCCTTTAATTTATAATAATCAAGTATACGGTTTTTTTGATATTACTCATGCAGATGAACCTTTAATTTTAACAAATGAAGAATATTTAAATTTAAATATATTTATTCAATACTTTTCTCAATTCTTTAGAAACTATTTATCCATAAAAGAAATTCAAGAACAGAAAAAAAAGTTAGAACAATTTAATAGAGAGATCTCTAAGAAAAATCATTTTATTTTAGAGATGAACCAAGTACTTACTAAAATTTTGCAAGAAGACAATTTAGAAAATATCCTAAGCGATGTAATAAAATTCCTATACAAACATTTTAAAATCAAATATTACACCCTATATTTTTACAACAAAGAAAAAGATAAATTAGTTTTCTATATGACAAATGGCGAAGAATTGTTAGATAAAGAAAAATGGGAAATCATTAAAAAAAATGAAATTCCAGTATTTCACGGAAAAGGTTTAAATAGCTTAGCCTGTAAAAAGAATCGTTATGTTTATTTACCAAATGTATTGAATAGAAAAACGAATTGCGAGATAGAAAATAAGAATCAAGAAATTATGAAAATGAAATCGATTCTAATTTTCCCCCTTATAGTAGGGAATGAAATTCTTGGAACTATTAATATTTCTCATATATATGAACCAGTCATTCTCAATAAGATCGAATTAACCTTAATTAAAATTTTTATCGATCAATTTGCCTCTGTTTTGAAAAATTTATTATTATTAGATGAAATAAAAAATCAAAAATATTTATTAGAAACTAAAAATATAGAAATTTCTAAAAGAAATAAATTAATCTTAAAAATTAATGAAGCCATCACATTATTAAATCAACATTATGATTTAAAAGAAGTATTAAACTTAATGTCAAAGTATTTAAAAGAACTATTTGATATAGAATATTTTTTATTTTATCGATATGATGATAAAGAAAATAAACTTATCTATACTGAATCAAATTTTGAAGAACTCTACGATAAAGAAACAATTCTAAAAATTAAAAAACAAGCAATTGCATTAGGTGAACCCGGACTTCATAGTTCTTGTTGTAAAAGAAAAAAACATATTTATTTACCAAAGTTAAAGAAAAGTAACTCTCCTGTAGAAGAAGAAATCAAACATCTTTTAAAATTACACTCATTATTGATTTTTCCCTTATATTTTAAAAATGAACTATTAGGAACATTGGATTTATCTTCTTTAGATAAAGAATTAAATTTAAATAAAATTCAACTTGTTCTACTAAAAATTTTTATAGATCAATTTTCTTCAATTCTAAAAAATAAATTACTTATAGAAGATCTTGAATTCAAACAATTAGAACTAGAAAAATCCTTATTGAAATTAGAAATGAGAACTCAGCAGTTAAAAACACTTAATGAGTTTACAAAAAAAATCAATTCAACAACAGATTTTAATAGCATTATTAAAGATGTATTTGATTATTTCGAAAAAACTTATGATTTAAAATTTAGCTGGTTAATCTTAGTAGACGAAAAAAAGAAAATTTTTAAAAGCTCAGCGTTTTCTGTCAACTTTTATGAATTAGATCCAGTTGTTCAGGATTTTCTTTCTAAAGTAGAAATACCAATAAATGAAAGTACTGGCACTCTTTATAGAACCTATACAAGAAAACGACATTTTTATGCCTCAAAAATCTTTGATAGTTTCCAAGGTAGTTTTTGGGATCAAACAATTATAAAAATGTTAAATTTAAAATGGTTATTACAAATGCCCTTAATTGTACAAGATAAAGTCATAGGAATCATTTCTTTTACAAATTATGATAAAGTTGTTCACTTAAATTTAGAACAGTTAAGATCAATCCAATATATTTGTGATCAAATTGCTGGGGGGCTATATCGTTCTTATTTGTTTGATGAAATTAAACAAGAAAAACAAAATGTAGAATTGGCACAAAAAGAACTACAAAAACTAAATGACTTTACAAAAAAAATCATAGAAGAAGAAAATTTCGATATTATCATACAAGACATTTTTAGTTATTTAAAAAACCAATATGAACTACAATTTGGATGGCTTTTACTAATTGATAAAGATAAAAATTTAATTCGTACCTCTTCTTTTTCAAAAAATATTATAGATATTCCAAAGGAGATGCAGGATTACCTAACACATTTTGAAGCTCCAGTTAATTCAGACTTAGGTACTATTTATAGAACGATTCAACGAAAAAAACATTTATATCTTAAACGTATTGATCCAAATTACAAAGGCTCTAAAATAGATACTGAATTAATCAAAATTACGAAGCTAAAATGGGTTCTCTATGTGCCTTTAATATTAAAACATGAAGTTATTGGTATATTAGCTTTTACGAATTACGAAAAAAATGTTTATTTAAAAATCCACGAAATTAAATCCATAGAAGCTTTTTGTTCTCAAATAGTTGGTGCAATTTACAATTCTTACTTACGAGAAAATATTAAAATTGAAAAAGAAAAAGCTAATAAGTTACTATTAAATATCTTACCCCCCAAAGTAGCAGAGGAATTAAAAGAAAAAGGATACGTAAAACCACGTTTATATAAAAATGCTACAGTAATGTTTACTGATTTTGTGGAATTTACTAAAATTTCTAGTTCTATGTCTCCAGACGAATTGATTCTTGAATTAGATCGATATTTTTATCAATTTGATGAAATTATTACAAGAAATCATTTAACAAAATTAAAAACCATTGGCGATGCTTACATGTGTGTAGGCGGTATACCAGAAGATAATAATACCCATGCGGTCGATATATGCTTAGCTGCACTTGAAATAAGAAATCTTGTTAGAACCATCAATAAAATTCGTATAGAAATGAATTTACCATGTTGGGACATCAGAATAGGAATCAATACTGGTGAGGTAGTTGCTGGAGTGATTGGGAAAGATCGAATTGCTTACGATATATGGGGGGATACTGTAAATATTGCTCAGCGCTTAGAACAATCATGCCTTCCTTACGAAATTAATATTTCCCGTTCTACTTATGATATAGTGAAATATTTCTTTAGATGCGAATATAGAGGAAAACGTGCTATTAAAAATCGCGGTATGATTGATATGTTTTTTTTAAATCGAATTCATCCTAAATTAAGTAAAGACGAACATGGTTTTGTACCCAATGAATATTTTTTTGAATTATACAATAAATTAAAACATGGAGCAAAATTTGTATACAAACACGAAATAGAAAAATATAAAAATCTACATATTACTAATTGAATTTTTAAATTCCTATGAATAATATTAGGGAAATGATAGGCAAAAATAAAAGAATTGATTCGATTTTTTCAATTTTGTAATTGGTTATTATGAATAAATCCTGGAAAATCCAACAAGTTATATTTTTTGGTATCATTTTATTATATTTCAATCTTAAATTGTTTTTTTCTATAGAATTCTATACACCTTATTATAATTTTAATCAAGAATTTGCTGACATTGTTAATTTAGAAGAAAAGAACATAGGATTATATTTAGATAAAGGATTAATTTATAGATATTATTTAGAAAAAGAATTTTATAAAAATTTATATCCAAATCATTTAGAAAATGAACACATACCACAAAGAATTTTTCAATACTTATCACAAGATATAAAAAAAAATTTAATTTCCATCATCATTATCATAATATTGGATATTTTAATTCTTCTTCTTTTGGTTTCTATGATATATGAGCTTTCATTTCATTTTCAGTTTAGAAAATTACTTCTTTTATTTATCTTATTTACTTTGTTTATTAATTTACTTTTGATTGAAAGACCCAAACTACTAAAATTCATAAATTTTGATAACAATGTTATTTTTTATATTCCAGTGGTTTTTGATAGTATTTTAATTTTTTTTACCACATGGTTTTTGTTTGAACCCTCCAAAAAGCAACAATTAAAACCTTTTTTAGACTTTTATTTTCATGATAAAATTATACTAAGCAAAAAAATCCCTCAGTTCATACAAACCTTAAAAGAAATGTTCATCATTAGTATAATAAGTCTTATAATAACAAATCTTTTTTTATTTCCCATTTTTTATATGCAAATTATGTATAATTTACCTTTTCATAGTTTGATTATTTTATTATTATTGTTTCTTATAATTTATTATATTTTTGCTTATTACAATGTTTCTAAAAACAAAGAAGAAAATCCAAAAATCTCTTATGCCATTTCCTTTCTTGGATTTCGTATCATGAATAATTTCATTCAAATTTTATTTTTTTTATTTTTTGTAATTTCACTCGGTATTATTATATCGATTCTAATTATCGCTAATAATAATATTTTGCAAAATTTAAATTTAATTCCTCAAAATATAGCTTTATAAGGTCATATCAATTTTAACAGTAGTTTTTTGAGTTTTAGGTTCTGGATAAATTACACAACGATATGCTATACCCTCTTTTTTACAAATTTGTTCAAGATAGGAATTGTATAATAAACCTAAACCAGCACCAAGCTTATTTTCTTCCTGTTCGTCATCATAAAAACTTGCAATACTAATGCCATCAACATCAGTTTTCATTTTCCTTCTTAATCGCTGAGCTGTCTCTTCATTGATTAAGCCATAATTTGATATTTGGATCTGTAGCCGAGATAAGTTCATTGTAGCTAATTTCTCTGGATTTAAATTCCAAGAAATTTCAAGGTTTTGTTTTTGTTCAATCGCAATTTTTCTTAATTCAAGTCGGTTTTCTCTTTTTCTTATAAATTCATCTACTTTATTTAATGGTACTTGTTTATATTTATGTGCAAGGATAGTAAAATGAGCTTTTTCCGCATTCTGGATAAATTCCATTATTAAATTACTAAGATGTGTTGCAATCACGGTATGTTCAAGATAGTTATATATGATATTCTCAAAAGTTCTTAATATTTCTTCTCTAAAACTATCATTTTGATAAATAATAAAAAAAAGGAACCATACTCGATTATCAATCCAGTCAATAAATTTTGGTAAGGATTTTATTCTTGCAAATCTATCTTCATCTTCTAAGTATGTGTTGGATAAGATTTTTTCTGTAATTTCCTCTCGAATTGCTTTTTTTAAGTTTTCAAGAACATTCCCATATTTAGAAAGCAACATCTCCACCTTTTGTGGAGATATATGCTTTAGCTCTGTCATTGAATATTTAGGATTTTTACGATTGAATTCTTTCACTACTCGGGACTGAAAAAGGGTCTGTGCTAAAGAAGGTGTTAATTTTCTGTATAAAATTGCATAGATAACAAGGTTATTTGTACTGATAATTTCACTTCTTAAAGGTAATAACTCTGGTAATTTAGAATAAATTTCATCAATATAACATTTCATAATAAACTTTTGAATTGTTTGTGCATGAAATGTTTTTGTGAAGAAACCTTCTTTGGTAAAACTATTCATATTTTGATATCGTTTGATTTCTAGTTTCAATCCTCCATTTTTTGCAATAAATTCCAATCCCTGTGGAGTGAAGAATATGTAAGAAGGAAGAATAATTTCTGGATTTTTTTTAGGTAGATTTTTTAAACTCTCAATCTGTTCTCTTAAAAGATCAGCTTTATGTTCATTCATAAGCAATTATATATTTTTATAAAATGACGATATTAGGAAATAATGAACCAAAAAAATAAAATTCAAATGACATTTGTTTTAAATTTAATACTTTTTTATCCATTTTATCCCCCTAAGGATTTCCTTTTTCAATACAGCAATAACACTCTTCATAGTCAAGATATATTAAAAAATACAAATAGTCAATTGAATTCTGATGAGAAAGAAAAAAAATCAAAACTTGAATTAGAATTTTTAAAAAAAGGAGAAGAACATTTTTTTAAAAAAAGATTTTTAACCTCTGAAATATATTTTCTAAGAGTAATAGAAATCAATCCAGAGAATTCCATTGCTCATTCCTACTTAGGCGAAATTTACTTAGCTAATAAACAATACGAAAAAGCCATTCATCACTTTAAAATCGCATCAGAACTAAGAACAAATCCAAACTTCAATAATAAAAATGCTTCAAGTCAAATTTTATTTTTAAATTCTTTAAATTCAAAAGAAATTACTATACCCATAAAAGAATACTTTAGATTATCACAAAGTTATTTTTTATTAAATGAATATCCTCAATCCGAAGAATATTGTAAAAGAATTATAAATACACATCCAGATTTTTTTCAATGTTATTATTATTTGGGAATGATTCAATTCAAGCACTACAAGAATCGAGAAAAAACCTTACAATTTTTTAAGCAATATCATGAAGGATTAACCAAATTTATAGAAGAAAATCGTAGTGAAAGTCAAACCTTAATCTTAGAAAAAAAGAAAGTAGAAGATGTAATAAGTTATTTAATGAATCCAACAAATCTAAATGAAACTCTTATCTTGGAGTTAGATCCATTAAATTTATTTTACAAAAGAAGTGAAATAGAGAATTCACAAAATGAAATACAAAAAAATATCATAAAAATTATAAATCAAAAACCAGAATTCACTATACCTTCTGAGAAATATTTTGATCCTATATGGCTTGAAATTCTATATAACAAAAAACATGATAAACATAAATCTTTACAACAATTGCAAGAATATAAACTATCTAAAGACATTAAATCAGCAAAAGAACAGTATTATATAAGAAAAACATTATGTGATATCCATTTTGAATTAAAACAATACGAAGAAGCAGAAAAAGAATGTAAGGAAGCATTACTTTTTGATTTTGAACCAGAAATACTTTTTTATCTTTCAATGATTACGAAACAATTAAACAAAAAAAATGAATTTTATGAGTATTCTAACAAATATCTTAAATATAAAAATGATATAAAAATGTTATTTTTAATAGCACATGATTTGTTTGAAGATCAGCGATTTAATGAATCTTTAGTTTATTTTGAAAAGATCCTACAGATACAACCCAATCATAAAGAAAGTTTATATTACCTAATAAAAATTTATAAAGAGTTTTATCAAATAGATGCAATGAAGAATATCATTAAAAAAATTGATTTATATTATCCAGAAGATTATGAACTTATACGATACTCAATTTTTGAATTATTAGAAAAAGAAGAATATGAATTATCAAAAGAGCTTTTATATAAACTTTATAAAAAAACTAAATCTTTGAATGATGGGTTAACTCTAGTTGGTATCTTATTAAATCAAAATCAAGAAGAAAAGGCTTTTGAAATAATTGGAGAGCTATACCAAAACTACCCAACTAACTATCATTTAGTTCGAACAATTATAATTTTATTAAAAAAATTAAATCGAAATTATGATAGTATAGAACACGTTGTAAAAAATTTTATTTCTCAATCAAATAATGAAGAAGAAAAGGAAAAAATCTTAGAAATCTTACCAGAAGAAATTAAAAAGAAATTTCAAACTAATGGAGAAAACAATATTAAAAACTAAATCAAAAATACGTATTAAAAACTTTTATATAAGTAGATTCTGGCTCTTTAAAGGAAAAAATATAACGAATTTGAAAATTTTTATCAATTAAAAATGTAGAAGTATTGTGTTCCACATGAATATGATCAAATTTTTTTTCAATTCTAATATATACACCAAGTTTATTGGCTATCGTTTTAATTTCTTCTGGAGTTCCTGTTAATCCAATAATATTTGCATTAAAGTTTTTTATGTATTCTTTGATAACTTGAGGATTATCTCTTTCTGGATCTACAGTAATAAAAACAATATAGGGTCTTTGATGCTCTTTTAAGTGATTGTATACTTTTGCCAACTTTGCTAAGGTAATAGGACAATAGTCTGGACAGTGGGTGAAACCAAAAAATAATAATATTGGTTTACCTTGCAAGGAATAAAATTCAAGCTTTTCATTATCTTGATTTACTAGTACAAAATTTTCTACAGTACCATAGTCTTTTAATTTTGGTGCTTCATTACAAAACGATATAATAAAAATCAATAAAAAAACAATATATTTCATAAAATCAAAATAATCAAAGTTACTTTTAAGTCAAGCTTATAAAAATAAAGAATTTTGAATAAAAATATAAATAAAAAAATTATACAAACTAAATCAAAATTAAAGTTAAAAAATTTAAATTTTTTTTGATCTAAATTCAAAATCCCTTTCTTCATTTGAATTGGAAAGTGATTAAATCTAACCCATGGTAGGTTATCAAGTTTAACAAAATTAAAAAGTAAATAATTTATATTTTTAATGAGTTTTTAGTTAAAAGTTCAGTTCTACTGATTTTTAATCTATGCAAATAACTGATAAAGGATTGCTTATTTTTTTGGCTTAATAATTTATAAAATTATATGAATATTATTACTAATATGAAGAAGAATTTGTTTAAATCTAAAAAAAATGATAGATTCAATTTTCTTCTAAGTTATAGGAAAAAACAGATTTTATTTCCAGAATTAGAAGAAAAAATCCCCATGAATGATTTATGAGACTTTCATAAATTATTTAGATTCTGGAAAAAGTTCTTTTAATAGTTCTTTTGCTTGGATTTGAATTGATTGTATCTTTTCTTCTGTAATTTTTTCGAATTTTCCTTCTTTATGCATTTTTGCTAGTTCTACATATTCTAAACTTCCCATAAGGGTATAGATGGTTCTAGCTTTGTTTGGATATATCTGTAATTCACCATTCTTTTGAGTTACTAAAGCAAAGGGCGGAATTTTCATTTTTCCTCGAATGATACAATTTGCAGTTATCATGGCACCATCCCCAATTTCCGCATCATCCATGATAACACTTTTTATACCAATCATACATGCCTTTCCTATTTTACAACCATGTAGCATGGCCATATGTCCAATTAACGAATAATCTCCAATTTCTATAGTACTTGAACTATCTACATGTAAAACACTATTATCTTGAATATTTACATAACGCCCAATTTTAATATAATTTAAATCACCGCGAATTACAACCCCAGGCCAAATCGATGAATATTCACCAATTTCAACCTGTCCTATCACAAATGCACCCTCATGTACAAATACACTTTCTGGGATAGGGTAATTAGTTTTAATCATAATTCACCTATCATTCATGGTATTTTTTTATCAATTCACTGAGTTTTTCGTTCATTATACGTGGTAAATAGATAAAATTTTCAGAGGTAATATTGATATGATGTTCAAATATATTTTGTCCTAAATTTCTTGGTCCTAAAGATATTCCTAAGAATATAAATCCTTTTTGAGTTAACGTTTCATATACATTCTTTAACATTTGGTAATCATAAGAATGTATCTC
>JBEQAN010000004.1:0-17035 GCA_041640315.1 Leptospiraceae bacterium | reverse complement strand
TTAAAAATTCTAATAATTTTTCGAATTTTTCATGTTGAACTTCCATAACAACATCACCAAACATTTGAATCAAACGCCTATAGGAATCATAAACAAATCGCTCATCCTTTGTTTCTAAAATCATACCTTCTACAGTTTCTTCGTTTAGTCCAAGATTTAAAATTGTATCCATCATACCTGGCATACTTACTGGAGCCCCAGAACGTACTGATACCAATAAAGGTTTTTGTTTACTTCCAAATTTTCTTCCCGTTGCTTCTTCTACTAATTTTAATTTGTTTAATACTTCTTCCATAAAACCATCAGGCAACTTTCCTATTTTTAAATATTCTAAACAATATTTTGTTGGTATATTGATACCGGGTGGAACGGGAATTCCAAGTTTTGACATTTCACAAAGATTTGCACCTTTACCACCTTGGATCATCTTATCAATTTTTTCTGCATCAGTAGAACCATTACCAAAAAAATAAAATTCAAATTTACTCATACTCTCCTCCTAATAAAAATATAATAATTATATTTATTATATTTAAATTTTTTAAATCTTTCCCTTAAACATTTATATACTTTTTTTATTTTTTAAATGGATTTCTTATCATTTAATTCTTTTACTATAATTTGCAATAATTTTTTTGTAAATTATATCTTATAATCAATAAATTCATTTATACTTTAAGATTTTTATAAAATATCTTACTATAACATTTAAATTCATTATAAATGTATTTGACAAAAAATTTTTCTTAGATTTCTCTAACATTTGAAATGTTTACAAAAAGAGAAGAAAATGATATATTAATCATTGAAGTTACGGAAGAACGACTGGATATGGTCGTTGCAAGAAAATTTAAAGATCTACTTTCGGAGGCATCATCACATAAACCTAAAAAAGTTATCATCAATCTTGCTAAAACCAATTACTTTGATAGTTCTGCACTTGGTGCCTTAGTAGCTTACTTAAAAGAAGTAAAGTCCTATGGAGGACACATTATAATTTGTAATTTATCACGTTCTTTACATGCATTACTAAAACTATCAAAATTAGATATATTATTTGATATAAAAAATACTATGCAAGAAGCAATTGATTATTTTAATCAAAAAGCCCAAAAATAACATCTTAGGAATTGAAAATCATTTTGATTTATTTCGAAAATTAATTGATGAAAGCTTCTCTACCAATACAAAGAGTTGAGGAATATTTACAAAAAGAAATCTTAAAAATACTCAAAAAAGAGAATGATATTCCAGAAAAACATACTATTCTTGGTACTGACATCAATGAAATTAGGCATATTTTTTATTACCTTAAAAGTAATAAAATTCCTGTTAATGTTGAATATTTAATAGATCAATACACCGCCTTTGTTGTAGATATTTATGATATTTTTATTAAATTTCATATTTTGGGATTTGAAGAATCATCATTTCGAAGATTAAAAATTGCCTTTAACTTTCTTAATACCTATTATCAATTTGAAGTAAATATATATAAAGTAGAAAAAGAATTTGTTTATATCTATGCACCAAATACAATTCAATACACCTCTAAAAGAAAATTCCCTCGATTCTATCCAGACAATTTATATGCAAAATTAAATGTTATTTTTAATAATTTATTTACTCATAGAGAATATGAACAGATCTTTTTCCAATTGTATCCTAAGATTATAATTGAATTCCAACAAGAAGTTCCTAATTTAAATATCATATTAAGAACATTACTAAATGATTTAGAAAAAATTACTCCAGATTTTACAATTAAGATCTTAAACTTAAAAGAAATCAAAAAAACAGAGAACTGGCTTGTAAGACAGATGTTAAGTATAAAAAATTCAATTTATATTGAAAATACAGACAATTTATCAAGCTATTTTCATCCTATCCCTTCTTCCATCCTTACAAATTTTGAAAGACTACAAAAGAATATGTTAAAAACTCAAAATGAAGAAGATGTAATCAAATTTTTTGAAGAGATACAAAAAAGAGACATAAGAGACCAAAAAAATAGCTATGTAATCTCCCCCATCATTTTTTTTGATGAAATAATAGGTTATATTTACTTAGAGACTAGTTATGTAGAAAGAAAAAGAATTTTTTTTGACGATGCAATTAAAGTAGCTATTATAAGTAAAATCTTAGGTTATACACTTGAAAGAATTCTATTTTATAATTCCTATTACTTAGAAGCTAAGACATTAGTAAAAAATATTAGTATATCTGGTATATTACTAAAGTTAGATTCAAAAAAAATCTTTGAATTTTTAATCAATAATGATCAATTAAAAATTGAACTCGAATTAGAAAATAAAACTGCTGGATTTCTCGGATTCATAACAAGGATGTTTACAACTAAAGAAAATGAATACAATATTGCCTTAGAATTTTATGATTTCTTAGACGAATCTTTTCAATTACTAGAAAATTATATTTTTAAACTTCAAATGAAAGATAAAAAAGGGGGCATAAGCCCCATAGCGACGGAGTTTCGCGAATGATATTAATAATATCGTATACTTTTAGAAATTCCCATACAAAAATTTTTCAAAACTTCGGATTTTTTTCTTTTACGGATACATTGATTTCTATCATCCCTAACTTAGAATACATATTAATACTTACTGTTAATCGATTATCTTCTTTAAATTGCTTTTCTTTTAAAGAAATCACTTCTGGAACAGAAACTTCAATAAATTGGTTTTTATTAAGAAAGATATTCATTGCATTACCAGTAATCATATTACCAATCTCTCCTAAAACATCTTTATATTCAAACTGAAACATTTCTTCATTAAATGTACCAATTAGTCTTTCAAAAATCTTTTTACTTGTAATTTCCGAAAAACCATACAAGACTTTTCCTTCTACAGAACCAGCTAAAGTTAATAAAATAATGATATCTTGAATCTTGGAAGGTCGAAATACTTGAGAAATTTGTGTTCTTCCACGAATTAATTTTTCATGGAGTAAATCATTAAAAACCAAATTTGCAGCTTCTAAAAAAGGGATAATGTATTCAGCTTTCAACAAAGTACCTCATTTTTGATTATCGATAAAATATTTCATTTTTATTTAAACCTAATTCTTTTTTTTATCCGCTTCTAATAAATTGTACAATTGGAATTTACCTCTTTTTTGATATTGATCAAGAATGTATTCATAAAATACAAAAGAGAGTCGTCGTTCCATCTCTTCTTGATTTAATTTTATTTTTTTATTATTTTCATTTATGGAATTTCTTTTAATACCAATCAACTTTAAATAAATTGTATTTTCTTTATCTTGAATAGGACCAATAATCCAGTCAATCTGATGATTCATAATCGCATGCAAAAATTCTTTATGAAGAATATTAATTTTTTTATTATTTAATACTATACCATCCTGAAGTTGTTTTAAAGAGATTTGAATTTTAGTAGGTTGGAGATTTACTATATTTTGAATTTTACTAAAATCTTGCATTTTTTCTTTGTTTAATTGATTTAGTTGATCTTTAATTTTAGATAGTTCTTCTCTTTTTTTTTCATTTTTTATATTTTCTTCTATAAATTTGAACCTTTCATTAAGTGGAGGATATTCTTTATTCTTATTTTCTTCTTTTGAAAGAAATTCTTCTTTATCTTTTTCGTATTGTTTTCGAACTTCCTCTTCTGAAACCTTTACAGGGATTTGATTCATAAGTTCTTGATTTGTAAATGTAACAAGACTAAGTTCTAGTTGGATTTCCTCTTTTGCAATGGTTTGTACAACATTCCAATCTTCATGAGATATATTAATGGGAGAAAGTAAAAAACTATCAGAAAGACTAGCTTTGATGAGAGAGATTCTTGTATTTAATGGGATTGCTCGTAATTCTCTTTGATACAATTCTTCTAAGGAGATTTGATCCTCTGGTAATGTATTTCTTTTTTGCATTTGATAAACTTCTTTTACTGATTCTATGATTTGATTTTCCACAAATTCTCTCGAAACATTTAAACCAAGATCCTCTGCTATAACAGGTTTAACGTATAATGTGATGATATTTTGCGTAATACAATTTTGTAAAAATATTGGGGGAATTTCTGTTAATCCATATCGCCGAAGTTGACTTTCACATTCATTATAAACAAAAGAATAATCCTTTAAAGAAATTGGTTGATGATTATATTGTCCCGCTTTTGATGATCCAGAGATTAAGGCAATGATTTCATCTAATGGTTGACTGGAAAAGGTAATAGCTAACATCAAAACTAGAAGTAATACAATAAAACTCGCACCAATTTTTTTTATTAATTCCCAAGTGTTTCTCATTATAATCCTTTTTTTTTATTGTTTTTAAAATTTCCAGCCGAAAATTTAATAAAATTATGTATATCTTAGGATTTTTACTATTATTTTTAGGTGTTTTTTTATTGTTATATTCAATTTTAGTTTTATTTTTTTCTAAGAACCAAACTCATCAAGAGAAAAAACATATTCCAGATTCCACCTCAAAAGAGGATCAATCATTAAATGTTCATATAAAATCAGAACCTTTATTCGTTCCTCAAGCTCAAGCTTCCAAAGACAAGGAATCTCAATCCCCTAAGATTGAAACCATATCCCCCGAAACCAATTCGCCAACAGAAAAGAATGGATTAAAACCACCACAAGAAACGTCAGCCAAATCAGTCATATTGGATGAAATAAAGTCAAAACTTAAAACAAAAATTCCACAGAAAAAATTTCAAGAAGTAACACAAGAAACAAAATCTCAATTTTTGAAAGCAGATCTAGAGCTTTTTTTAACAGGATATTTATATTGCGATCCAGCTCATACTTCTTATGTTGTATTAGAAAAAAAAGATAAAACACCTAGCGATAGCCTATCAAATCTCATTCGACTCGGAAATGCAACCTTAGAATGGAATAAAGATAAATTTATTTTAAACTATGTTGAAAAACAAATTGATTTAATGTTTTACAATATTAAAGAAATCCGATTTACAGATGAATGCGCTGTTTTCATTTCCAAAACACCGGAAGAACCTTATTATTATTTTTTGTCTAAGCAGATTGATCAATTAAAAGCTTTCTTACATCAACTATCAAAAGTTTGAATGTGTTTTACTATAAAAAGTTCAAAAAAAATTTGAATATATGATTCGAGTTGAAGTTCTAAAACCAAGAAAATCCACGATAAATCCCCTTATAAAGTACTTTATGTTTATAATTCTTTTTATCGGTATCATTATTGCGATATACTTAAAAAAAGAACAACTTGTTTTAATATATCAATCTCTATTCATATCTGATGATATTAAGTTTATAAAAGAAAGAAGCGATAAAATTAAGTCTTTAATTGCTAAATACTTAAATAACCCTTCTTCCACTTCAAAAGAAGAAATAGATTTCCTAAACAAAGAAATAGAAGATATGAACAATTTATTAAAATATTTAGAAAATCAGAGTTCAGATCTTAATCCTATTTATTATTATTTAGCTTGGAATTATTTTTATCAAAGTATTTTATTAATGAATCTTTCGAAGGAACAAATTCTATTACAAATACAACACGGAAGTTTTCCGCAAATTAAAGGTGATATACAAACTTATATAAATCTTTTAAAAGAGCTTCAGAAATATTCAAAAAAATATCTTGCCATAGGAGAACATCTAAACGATAATATACAACTATTTAACATTTTCTCTGAAATATTTTACTTTAAAATCATAACAAAAAAACAATATAAAGATATTAATGGAGTCGATATTAATAAATTAGATCTATTTTTAATCCCCATATATGAATGGATTATGTTAGTTGTTAATTCCAATCATGGAGATTTAAAAAAAATTCAATCCATCTTAGAAAGCGAAAAAAATTACTGGAAATTTTCTATTAATGAAAAATTATTAATCTATGCAACAACCTATTATTACCAAAAAGATTATTATAATCTTTTAAAAACGTTTTTTGAATATAAAAATAAAAATCAGTTATTCTTCGATAATATCAAAAATTTACAAGATTCCATAGAAATTTTTATTTATAAAGAGTTTTTAAGGTTATTAATGGAAGTATTTTATCTTCAGGCTAACTTAGAGTATTCCAAATATTATCTCAATTTATTAGAAAGTAGTTTAAAAGCATTTCCGACAGATTATAATAATTTCATCTATAAACGGATTGAAACTATAAAAAGCAAACTTCATTAGTAATCAAGCAATTATTTTAATAAATTTATTATTTGTCTTTGATTTTTTGTTTTTTACTTTTTTTTCTTATTTGAAAGATGTTGTTCACATACTCATTTTTATCAATACCTCTAATCTTATTCTAGTTTGTGTTAAGATTTAAAAATTATCAAAAATTTTATTACATTTGTTTTTCAAGGTTTAATATTAAACAATAAAATTATTGCACAAAATTTACAATAAAAAAATTATCTATAAAAACAAATAAGATTGTCTTTTTATATTAGATTTTTTTTTTATACATTTGTAAATTCAAAATAAATCGTAGAAAATAGGTGAGTTATGATATTTGATAAAATTTATAGCTTTTTATCTAATGATATGGGGATTGATTTAGGAACTGCTAATACCTTAGTTTATGTTAAAGGTCAAGGCATTGTATTAAATGAGCCATCCGTTGTCGCAGTTCAATCCTCAACTGGAAAAGTACTGGCAGTGGGGCACGAAGCCAAAAGAATGCTGGGTAGAACACCAGGGGATATCATGGCTATTCGTCCTATGAAAGATGGGGTAATTGCAGATTTTGAAACAGTAGAAAAAATGATCCGTTATTTTATACAAAAAGTACACAAACGAACAACATTGGTAAAACCACGTTTAGTAATTGGCGTTCCTTCTGGTATAACCGAAGTTGAAAAAAGAGCCGTAAGAGAGTCTGCAGAACAAGCTGGTGCTAGAGAAATCTATCTAATTGAGGAGGCATTGGCAGCAGCAATCGGAGCCAATATCCCCATCGATGAACCAGCAGGTACCATGATTGTGGATATTGGCGGTGGAACTACAGAAATTGCGGTTATTTCCTTAGGTGGAATGGTAATTTCCGACTCTATTCGAATTGGTGGAGACGAACTCGATGAAGCTATCATAAGGTATTTAAGAACTCAATATAACTTAATTATTGGAGAGAGAACAGCAGAAGAATTAAAATTCAAACTTGGTAATGCCTATCCAGAGAAAACAGTAGAAACTATGGAAATTAAAGGAAGGGATGCTATTAGTGGCCTTCCAAGAACCTTAGAAATTGATTCTAACGAAGTAAGAGAAGCTCTAAAAGAAACAGTAGATATCATCTTAGAAGCCATTAAAAGCACCTTAGAAAAAACACCTCCAGAACTTGCAGCGGATATTGTAGAACGAGGAATTGTTTTAACGGGAGGTGGTTGTTTACTTAAAGGATTGGATAAATACATTAGTAAAGAAACGGGGGTTCCAGTATTTAGAGCGGAAAATCCCTTAATTTGTGTAGCCTTAGGTACTGGTAGATATTTAGAAGAAATTAGTAGGGTTAAAGGTTTACATCATATCAATAGGAAATTTTAATTCCAATGCTTTGGGAATATATAAATCGATTTAAGGTATCTATTAGTCTAACATTTTGTATTTTATTTTCTATCATCAATATCATTTGGCAAAAAAACTTAGTCTCCAATAGTACCATTTATTTAAACAAACTGATTGAACAATCAAATTATTTTTTTAAAAATATTTTTAATTTACCATTTACTGTAATAGATAGAATTTATGAGTATTCTCAATTAAAACAACAATACCAAAAAACCTTAGAAGAAATTGAAAAATATAAACTCCAAAAAGAGCAATACGAAATTTTATTAAAAGAAAATGAAAAATTACGTCAACTTCTTAATTTTGAATCTTTCCCCACGTACGAAGAAGTAAAAGCAGAAGTCTTAGGAATTCGGTTAAACTCCATAACACCACGTATTATTATTAATAAGGGAAAAAAACATGGCTTAAAACCATTTATGCCAGTTTTGACCTTTACCCATGATGAAAACAATATACCTATAAGAACTGTTGTTGGCATCATTTCTATTGTACTTAATACAAGTAGTATCGTACAACCACTCCAACATCCTCAAATGAAAATAGGTGTAAAAATTCTAAATACAAATCAATGGGCAATTTTAGAAGGGGATTCTCACTCCCTCCGATCTTTACAATTAAAGTATATTACTTCCTCCTCATCCAATGATAGTAAATTTTTTAATGATCCTTATTTAGAAATCAAAGATTCGAGAGTTGTTACGAGTGGTAATGATGGTATCTTTCCCAAAAACATTCCCATTGGAAAAATTTCGAATAAATCCGTATCCAATGTAAATTATTACAACATAGCATACGTTGAACCTTATGTAGATTTAGATAAATTAGAATATGTAATTGTTCTTTTGAAAGAACCAGAGCCATGGAAAAAATTCATTGATTCAGAGGAAAAAGATTTGAAGGACAATAGTGATTTGAATTTATCCGAATATATACCAGAAGATTTAATTAAAGATTATAGTTCCAATAAAAAGAATATCGATAATTTAACGAAGCAGGCAATCAAACAAAAAAATGATGAGGTTTCCTCCATTGAAAACAAATCAGTAAAAATAGAAGAAAAAGATAAAAATAATATAAGAATTATAAATCCCAACGATCCATTACAACAGTAAAATGAGATAATTATGATAATAGAAATTCTATTTATTTTTTTAGGTTTAGTCTTTTCCTATTTTCTGAAAGATATAAATTTTTTAAGTTTACAATTTGACTTTATAAAATCTGGAAGTGTTTATCCAGACTTTCTTTTGATATTCATTATATACTTTTCTTTAAAAAAAAATGAACTAGTGGGTATTTGGCTTGGTTTTTTTGCTGGATTACTCGAAGATTCTTCTATCTTAAGTTTTTCTCAAAAAAATAAGGAGTTTATAAATTTAATAGGAATTCATTCTTTGGTATATCCTATACTTGGTTTTATTCTGGGAAAATTTAATAAATATTTAGACATAGACAATATCCGGACTGTTATTGTGATAACTTTTTTAGCAAGTATTTTTACAAGAATAAGTGTATGGTTTATTATGGGGATTCTTGATACTTTCTATGAATCGTTTGCTTTTTTTTCTCCCTCAATTTATACTAGCTTAGTGGCTCCTGTATGGTTTTTCTTTTTAAAATGGATATATCACAAAAATGAATTTTAATTAAAATATGAAACTATCATCAACGGAATTTAAAATTGAACAAAGATTTAAAAATAGAGTATACTTTACTGTTATATTATTTTTTACTATTTTATTTATTTATTTTTTTCAGTTATTTCGATTACAAATTATCAATGGAGCAGAGAATAAAATCTTAGCAAAAAAATTTGCAAGTAGAGAAGAATTTAAAATTGCTCCACGTGGTTTTATGTATGACAGGGAATTTAATATTAAAGAACCCATTGTTTATAATATTCACTATGTTAATTTTGTTATCTACCCCTCAAAATTTTTAAACTATGAGGAAGGACTAAAATACTTACTAAATTTTTGCAAAATCATGGGTAAGGACTGTTCTAAGTATTCTAATTATATGAATGCTGAGAAATGGAGAGAATTAGCAAAAAAAAATCATAAAATTGTTCTCTTAGAAAAAGTTACAAGAATGGAACACGAAAGAATAGTAATATTTCAATTAGATAGGGATTATGGAGTATTCGAAAATAATCATATCAGATATTATGCTTTAGGTCCAGCATTTGCCCATGTAAGTGGTTATATTGGTTTACCTTCATCAAAGGATTTAGCAGAAAAAAAGATCAAGCCCTATCAAACAATGGGGAAAAATGGTCTAGAATATTATTATGATCAAGAAATTCGCGGAAAAGATGGAATACTAATTCAAAACAAAATTTTTGATGACACAGAATACTTAGAAACATCTGAACAGGGGAATAATCTTATTCTCAACATAGATAAAAAAATTCAATCTATAGCATATCAAGCTTTGATTGAAACAAAAAAACGCGGCACTGTAATCGTAATGAAAGCGGCTACAGGAGAAATCTTAGCAATGGCTTCTTATCCCTCTTTTGATCCTAATATCCTCTCTGATTTTACAAATCCCAAAAGGCAACAACATTTAGAAATGATCAATCAATTTCAAGGTTTTATTAATTTATCCATTCACACAAAATTTCCACCAGCTTCTACTTTTAAACCAATAACAGCTATTGCAGCTTTAGAAACTTCTAACCCACTCGAGATTAATGAAAACACAACATTTTTTTGTCCCGGCAATTGGAGGTTGAAATCATCTTTAAAAGGTGTTCCCGATAGTATATTTTATTGTCATAATAAAAGTGGACATGGTCATTTAGATTT
The DNA here is from genome assembly GCA_041640315.1 of Leptospiraceae bacterium. Classification (GTDB taxonomy): domain Bacteria; phylum Spirochaetota; class Leptospiria; order Leptospirales; family Leptonemataceae; genus SKYB61. The sequence goes on along the minus strand of JBEQAN010000004.1, from coordinate 6,656 downwards.
GATCCATGGCATAGCACAAAGTTGTAATGTATATTTTTATAATTTAGCTTATAGAATAGGTCCATCTCCCATCATTCATTATGCAAAAGAATTTGGTTTAGATACTGAAACGAATATTGATCTTCCTGGAGAGATTAAAGGATTTGTTCCCGATCAATTATGGAAACAAATTCGATGGTCCAGCAAATGGTATGATGGTGATACCATTAATCTTTCTATTGGTCAAGGATTTATAGAAGTGACACCTATGGAAATGGCTGTTGCTTATAGTGCCATAGCAAATAATGGAAAAATCGTAAAACCTTATATCGTTAGAGAAATTAGAGATTCAAGTACAGGAAATTTGTTAAAAAAATATAACCCTAAAATTTTAAAAGAATTAAAAATTTCAAAACATACATTGATGATAATAAGAAAAGGGTTAAGAGAGGTAGTATTATCGGGAACTGGAAGGTACTTAAATCAACCTAATTTAGTTCCTATTGCAGGCAAAACTGGAACAGTTCAAACAAAATCAAAACAAAAAAGTGTAGATCATGCTTGGTTTATAGGTTTTGCTCCTTATGACGAAAATGATATATATATAAACGATAGAGTTATTGTAGCTGTGTTTATAGAACATGGTTTAGCGGGTTCTCTGAGTGGTGTTCCTATAGCCTTAAAAATTTTTAAGGCATTATTTCCAGAATGGCAAAATAACCTTAATTAAATTTTATAAAATACTCCTATGAAACATAAATTTGATTGGATTTTATTTATTAGTGCTGTTAGTTCCACCATCATTGGAATCATTATACTGTATACACAGGTTTACAATATACCCGAAGCAGAACAAAGATGGTTAAAACAATTGATATTTTTTATTATATCTTTAATTGTTTTTTATTCCCTATATAAAACAAACTATCATACTTTGGGTAATTATAGTATAATTATTTATATTGTATCCATTTTTTTATTAATACTTACCTTAATACCTTTTATTGGGTCAGAAATCAAAGGAGCTCGTTCTTGGATACGCTTTGGAGTTATTGGTTTTCAAACCTCAGAATTTGCAAAATTCGCATTAATTTTGATTATTGCAAAATATCTAGAATTTAAAGAAAGAGAAATGAATCAATTATCATCTTTAATTATTCCTTCTCTAATTTTTCTGATACCTATGTTGCTTATCATTGTTCAACCAGATTTAGGCGGTACAATGATTCTTGCACCTATCTTATTATCTATGCTTTTTATTGGTGGAGCGGACATTTTACATATAACGTCTATTATTATTTTCTTTTCTATTTCTATGTTTATACCACTTTTTATTGAATATCATAATATCATTTTAGTTGATAATGTAATAGAACGACTTTCCTCCTTAGAAAAAATGGATCTAATCCCAGCGGTTAAAATTTTAAAATCTCAAATATGGCGATACATAGAAGAATTGAAAATACCTTCATATATCAATAATGAAGACTTTGAATATTTAAAAAATCTTTCAAAAAACTCTGTATTATTTACAGAATTAAAACACATAGCACTATCTGTAAGGTATCAAGAAGGTGGCTTTTTACTTAAAATCTTAGATAATGATACATTTCTTTTAATCTTAGGAATAACTTTAATGGTTATTGCTCTTGTATTATTCTTGATTCGTATAACTCAAGGAATTGCATTTAGAAATTTAAGAAAATACTATATTCCTCTTGGGGTTTTAGGAATTTCAATTTTATCCGCTTATACGATCCATAACACATTTTCTTTTAAATATCATCAGGTTGTAAGAGTAACAGCTTTCATCAATCCCGATAAATTTCCAAGAGATTTAGCTTATCAAATTCGAGCATCCAAAGCAGCCATAGGATCTGGAGAATTTTTTGGTAAAGGATTATATGCCGGAGAAATGACTACAGGGATTTATCCATTAGTTCCAGAATCTTTTACCGATTTCATTTTTACTTCTTGGGCAGAACGGACTGGATTCTTAGGTTCAAGCATTTTGATTATTTTACTTGCATTAATACCTTTACGAGGATTTTATATTGCATCTACCGCAAAAGATCGATTTGGTTCCTTCCTTGCTACTGGGATTTCTTTTTTATTTCTTTATCATATTTTATTTAACATTGGGATAGGACTTGGACTTCTCCCTGTTACTGGTTTACCACTTAGTTTTGTAAGTTACGGAGGATCTCATTTATTGTTATGTTATTCCCTCTTAGGAATATTAGAGAATATCTATGCAAGAAAATACATAAATTAAATCTTTAATCCGATATTTTATTCATAATGAAAAAAAAGTTTATTGAATTAGAGTTTCTTAAAGGGGATTTAATATCCATAGAAAATCAAATCTTAGAAATAGAAAAACATTACCTTGAAGTGGATCCCCCTATTCAAGAAGTTAAAAGTTATCTTAGAAAGCTTTATAAAGTACCTCTTTTAGAATATAGAAAAATTCAAATTCATAATTTGGGTAATTTAATAAAAATGTTGGAAAAACAACATAATGACCAAAAAAAACAATTACATTTAATTTATAAGCAAATTGAAAAACTAAAAGATACAGAAATCTTAGATTCCTTTTCTAAATCTATAGAAAGCCATATCATTAAAACTTTAAAAAAGAAGTATGCCTTAAAACCAAAATACTCAAAAAATGCAATTTACTATTTTATATTTAAGCTTAAAAATTCTCTATATTGTATACAAGGTAAATTAGAATCAATATTTATGTTTACAAATAAGAATGATTTAATAAAATTTTTACAACCTTATAAAAAAAATTCCCTCATTTTCCCAGAATTAAACAACTTACAGTTTTTTTTTCCAAAAGATATTACAACTTTTTATGTAGCTAAAATTCTCCATAAAAACAATCAACAAACCTATTATATTATTTTTTATAATAAAATTTTATGCAAAGAAAATATAGAAAATCTTACAATTTATAAACTAATGGAGGATCAAAATTTTACTATTAAATCTTACTTTTTGTATAAAGGAAAGAAAATTTACATGCTTGAATGAATTGGTTTCCATGTGAAGATTTCAATGGAAACCTTAATAAATTTATTTATATTCTCTTATAAATTCATTATATTCATATATACTTTTTGCAAAATCAAGAACTTTTTGTTTCCCCCATTTTTTAATCAAGGCATCAATTACTTTTTTTTCACTATTTTTAAGATCCTCTGCTAACTGTTTTCCTTTTTTGGTAATTTTTAATCTTTTAATCCTTTTATCATCTTTATCCTGTTCACTAAATACTAACCCAGCTAATTGTAAAGCCCTGACTGCTTGACTCATAGTCATGGGATCTCTTCTTAGTAATTTTCCTAATTGACCTTGTGATATATCGGGATTTTCATCTATATGAATTAATATCGATAATGCAAGGGTAGAAATTTTTTCTTCTAATTTCATGTCTGCTTTTATGATGTCCATGGAACCACGAAATGCAGTTCCCATATTTAAAATTAAATTTTGTTCTGTTATTTTTGCTGCCATACTTTACATTAAAATAAAATTATTAAATTTGTCAACTAAATGTAAAGTATATTTTATAATTTTTTTTAATTGTTTAAATTAAACTAGATTTTTTATTAATTAATTTTAGTTTTTAGATAATTTTTTAATTACCAGTGATTTAAAATTTATGGTTTTTAAAATCTTTAAATATGATAATTACTAATTTTTAATACTTAAGTTAGTTAAATAACATTATATAATTTCATTTATATTTATCCTTTAATACTTTCCAAAAGCATTTAAAGTTAAGTTGACAATCTTTTAAAATTTTATGAAACTGAGAATTCAAATTTGGATTATGATAAAGGCTTATTAAAACAAAATCCGCATTGTTATAATGTTTTTCTGCCAAATACTTTGTATTAATAAATTGAAATTTAAAAACATTGTCTTTAAATTTTTGTCTTAATTCATTGATAATTTCTTCTTTAAATCTAAGTTTTTCTTCATCTGAATACTTAGAATTTTCATATATTTGATTTAATTTATTTTTATATTCAAAAAAAACTTCATTGAGTTTTTTTTCTTCTTCTAGTCGACTCAAAAAGTGATTAACTTTTTCTTGAAATTCTTCTTTATATTTTACCTCATAATACTTTATAGTTCCTTGAACTTCAATAAAATCTGCTAAATTTTCATTAAATTCATTTTGATTTTTCAACCAAAAGGTATTATGGGTTAATTCATGAAATAATAACCGTATAAGATCTTCTTCTTTATATTTTAAATGATAGGAATAAATGGGATCTGAAAACCAGCCAAGGGTGGAATAAGCTTGGACCTTGGAAATTTTAACATCATAATTTTTCGTTTTGAGAAATTCTGCATAGGTTTTGGCATCTTCTTCTTTAAAAAATCCCAAATAATAAACCTCTCCCACAATGGGAAACCAATAAGATTTTGCTTTAAAAGATAACTTCTCGCAGGCAATTACTATATAGCTAATTGCATCTCCAGAAATATCAATATAATAAATAAATTGATTTTCAGTATTAAGACCCAAATACTCTTTAGCAAAAGATTTGATTTCTTCGATACGAACTAAATTAGTTCTAAAATCTCCCTCTATTGTAGGATTTTCTAAGAGTTTTTGAATGCTTTTTCTACTGAATAGAAGTTTTAGCTGTTCTTTTCCTTGCTTGAATAAATATAAGGGCTGAGAAGCAATACAATGGCATAGCAACAAAAGAATTAAAAAATATATTTTTCTTGAAACCATTTTATCATTTCCCCCAAAAATTCAAATACTGTTTTATAATCATAATATAAAAAAAATTTTAAGTATAACTCCCCATTGACTAACAATAAAATTAGTCTTATTATCCCATATAACAATATAAATATTAAAGCACTCATCCATATCCATTTCTTATACAAGAGAAACTCTATAAGCCATACAATGCTTTTAGAAAAAAATGATAGTAAAACCAATATCATAATCAAAAGAACAAAAAAAGAAAAAAAATGAGATTTTAAAGCCATATCCCATTCTCCTAAAAGAATATATCTTATACCCTGTGTCATTCCACAGCCCGGACATGGATATTTTGTTAAATTATAAAAAGGACAAAAACTAATGTTGGTTTCAAATCCTAAGATAATAATGATGATATATATAATTACAAAAAATCTAAGTTCTTTTACATTCATAAGATATTCGTTGTTTTAATATGAAACTTGACAAGAAAAAATAAATTTTATATTTAGAAGATTATGAATAAAAAATGGATCCTTGTTGCAGACAGATCAAAAGCAAGAGTATTTGAATATCAGGGACCTGGTAAACCTTTTTTACTAGTTGAGAAATTAGAACATCCCGAGGGAAGATTAAAAAGAAGAGAGTTTTATGATGATGCTCAAGGAAGAACGTTTGATAGTTTCGGTCCTGGAAGACATAAATTAGAAGTCGTGGAAGAATCAAAAGAACAAGAAAATAAACGTTTTGCAGGCGAAATCTGTGAATTGCTAAAAATTGCAAAACAAGAAAATAAATTTGAGAATTTATATATTGCTAGTGGACCCGCATTCTTAGGTTATTTAAAAGAAAAAATGGATCCTAAGGTTATTAAAACCGTACAAGCTTGGATCCCCAAAAACTTAGGTCATGTTGATGATAGAGAAGTTCATGAATACTTTAAAGATCATATCAATATTTAAATCTTTATATCATTTTAAAGTCTTTTTATATTCCATTGCAAGTTTATAGTAGTTTTCTTGTGTTCGTAAAATCATATCTTTTTCTTCTTCGGTAATAGGACGTATGATTTTGGCTGGAACTCCCATAGCAAGCATTCCATCTGGAATTTTTTTTCCAGGTGGAAGAAGACTTCCAGCTGCTAAGATGGCAAAGCTTCCGATTTCACAATTATCTAAAACCGTTGCACCAATACCAATAAAAGCATAATCTTTCAAAATAGCCCCATGAATAGTAACCCTATGACCTAAGGTACAATGATTTCCTATAATTGTAGGATATTTCTCTCTTGTTACATGGATGATAGAATGATCTTGTATGTTTGTATATTCCCCAATTTCAATTTTATGAACATCTCCACGTATTAAACAACCAAACCAAATACTACTCCCTTTTCCAATGGAAACATTTCCAATCACATCTGCACTGGGAGCAATAAAAACCTCTTCTGAAATTTTTGGATAAATATTATTGTAATGATATATCATAAATAAAATCTTTTTAAAAAGATCTTAATGTCAAATAAAATTAATTAGCATTAAATCTAAAATAACATATATCCCCATCTTGAACAATATAATCTTTTCCTTCTAAGCGCATACGACCTGCTTCTTTAGCTTTTTGCAAGGACCCATATTTTTCAAAATCTTCGTAAGAAATTACCTCTGCTTTAATAAAACCTCTCGAAATATCACTGTGAATTTCGCCCGCAGCATCTTTTGCATTTGTTCCTTTTTTGATAGTCCACGCTCTTACTTCTGGTTCACCAGCCGTAAAAAATGTAATTAAATCCAACAATTTATAAGAAGCTAAGATCATTTTTTCTAATCCGGATTGCTCAACCCCTAAGCTTTGTAAATATTCCTTTTGTTCTTCTTTACTTAATACCGATAATTCTTCTTCAATTTTACCACATATCATTACATATTCCGTATTT
>JBEQAN010000003.1:0-18981 GCA_041640315.1 Leptospiraceae bacterium | reverse complement strand
ATAATGATTTTCTTTCAAGTGATGAATAACTTCTAATTCTGCTTTTGCTACATCTTCAATGGATGGAAAAAATTCCATGTGTTCTCTTCCTATGGAAGTAATCAAAGCGATATCTGGTTTTGCGATGCTACTTAGAGTATGGATTTCGTGAGGATGATTCATACCTAATTCTAAGATTAAATTTTTTGTATTTTCTGGCATGTTTAATAAGATCATTGGGACACCTATATGATTATTCCAGTTTCCTGTTGTGGCAAATGTTTGTTCATCGATTTCTTTTATTGCATGATACAAAAAGTCCTTAGTGGAAGTTTTCCCATTTGAACCTAAAACTGCTATTACTTTTCCACGGAATCGTTCTCTTTGGTATAAAGCTGATTTATGTAAAAATTTGTAAGTGTTATGTGTTAATATTATAGAAATCTTTTTCTTTGGGTTAAAAGCCAAAATTTTAGCAAAAACATCATCTTTTTTAGATATATCTATAATTACTCCATCACAACCTTTTTCAATTGCATCAGGAATAAAATCATGTCCATCTCGGTCTCCTTTGAGTGCTATAAAATAATCATGTTCTTTCATTTTTCTGGAGTCAAAATGAATTTGATGAATTTTTAAATCACCGTTGAATTTCTCAAAGGCTTTTTTTTCTGGATTGAGTTGATAGATTTCTAAGTTTTCTTGTATCTGAAAATTTTTTTCTAATAAAAACATGAAAGTCTAAGTTTTTTTTATCTATTTTAAAGACAATTTGAAATTTTGTATTATTTTGTATTTAGATCTTCTTGTTTTTAATTAAAATTTTTTTAATGTTAAATTTATTTTGATTTTAAAATTTTATATTTAGATGAATTTATTAATTAATACATTAAAATTTTATTATAAATGTTTCTCATTATTGTTATGTGTTTAAATATAATCTATTGACAAAAAAAAATATAACTTTATTTTGTGATTGTATGGGGGATAGTTATGGTTCAAAATTCTAGTAGAATTGATATAGATTTTATATCAAAAGATGGAAAAACAAAATTAAAGGGTTCAATATGGAAAAACGATTTAGCAAAAACTTGGATATTATGGATTCATGGTTTTGCCGAACATCGATTAAGATATCATGAATTTGCGAGTTTTTTAAATGACAATAATATAAATTTTTTTTGTTTTGATTTGCGTGGACATGGTGATTCTGATGGGAAGCGGGGTTTTATCTTGGACTTTAATGATTATCTTGATGATGTAGATTCAGCAATACAAGAAATTTTAAAACATACAAATGAAATTTTTATTGCTGGGCATTCTATGGGGGGCTTAATTTTGGGAAGGTATTTAGAATCACGTACTCCAACAATAAAACTAAAGGCTTCCATTTTTACATGTCCTTTCATGGGATTAGGTATGCCAGTTCCAGCTTGGAAAAGAAAATTAGCTGAATTACTTTCTAAACCTTTTCCCGGACTCTCTTTACCTTCGGGTCTTGATGCAAACGATTTAAGTCATGATGAAGGTGTAGTAAAAGCTTATAAGGACGATCCAAAAGTATTCAAAAATGCAACAGCAAGATGGTTTGTGGAATGTCTAAAACATCAAGCTCTTGTGATTTCAGAAGCAAATAAAATCAATATTCCAACATTAGTGATGCAAGGACTTTCTGATAAGATTGTTGATAAAAATGCAACGAAAGAATTCTATGAACATCTTACGATTAAAGATAAAAAATGGATAGGCTACGATGGATTATACCATGAAATCTTAAATGAAAAGATGCCAGAACGAAAAAAAGTATATATGGATATTTTAAATTGGATCAATGAACACAAGTAAAGAATATGATGGACTTAGAGAAATTATATGAAAAAGTAGCAGATGATGTTAAGCAATGGAGGCGATGGATTCATTCTCATCCAGAGCTTTCCTTTGAAGAATATAAAACGTCAGAGTTTGTTCAGTCAAAATTAAAGGAGTTTGGAATTCCCTTTGAAAATCACTGGGCGAAAACAGGTGTTGTGGCACGATTAGAGGTACCCAGTCCTAAGAAGAAATTAGGTTTTCGATGTGAACTCGATGCACTACCTATCAATGAACAAAATAATTTTGAATATCGATCGATTTATCCTGGAAAAATGCATGCTTGTGGACATGATGGACATACCGCTGCATTGCTTGGCTCAGCTAAAATACTTGCAGAAATCTATAAAAACAATCAATTGAAAAATTCAATTTATTTTATTTTTCAACCTGCTGAAGAAAATGAAGGAGGAGCAAAAAAAATTATAGAAGAAGGCTTTCATCAAAAGTATCCACTTGATGCGATCTTTTCTATTCATAATTGGCCAGATTTACAAGAAGGTATCTTTGGAATCAAAGCAGGTCCCATTATGGCGGCATATGATAGTTTTGATATTGAAATTAAAGCTCAAGGTTCTCATGCAGCTATGCCTCATCAAGGTACAGATGTCATTTATATTTCAACATTATTAATTCAAAATATTTATTCGTTTATAAATAGAATGAATCCCGTAAAAGAAAAAGTGATATCATTTACTTCTATACATTGTGGTTCTACATATAATGTAATTCCAGATATGGTGAGTTTAAAAGGAACGATTAGAACATTCCACGAAGATGTTAGAAATCAAATTATTAGTTTTATAGAAAAATTACTTTCTTCTTGGAAGCTCATTTACTCTTTTGAATATAAATTTATCTTGAATGAGGGCTATCCCGCAACGATTAATACGAAAAAAGAAGTAGAAATTATTAAAGATTTGATAATAAAAAAATTTGGAATATCTAAAGTTCAAGAGATTGAATTTCCGAGTATGGGTAGTGAAGATTTTTCTTATTTTTTAAAGTATTATCCAGGAGTATATTTATGGATTGGTTCTGGAAAGAATGTGAATCAATCTTTATCCTCTCCTGGACTATGTTTACATAGTCCCTTTTATGATTTTAATGATAATATTTTAAAAGATATGATAAAATTTTGGGTTGAGTGTGCATTAAACTATACTTAATTGTTAATTATGATTATAAAAATGTATTCTTTATTGTATGGTTATAAAACATTAAAAGGTAAAGTTGTAATAGAATCTGGGAAACCAATTCTTGTTGTGGAAGAGCTCGGTTATGTAAGTCCCTTAGAGTTTATTAAACAGGGTATGAAAATCGAAATGATTTCTGATTACGAAAAAGAGTTATTGAAAAAAGGTGGCTATAAGTTTCGAATTTGATACAAAAAAAAATAAAAAAAATTCAAAAAATCAAATTTTTTAGTTGATCATAAAAGATGGTAATATAAAAATACGATAATAGCAATTAAGGTAACAATTTATGCGTTAATCGCTTAAATAAACTTTTTATGGAGGAAGCTATATGGCTGGAAGTCAATTTCCAAAAAGCCCTAATAAAGTAGATCCAGTTATACCAAGTGCGGTGGCGTCAAGAACGTCATTGGTTTGGGAAGGGCGAAACAAAATTGCAGAATCAAAAAAGATTATTGATGATGCAGCGGCAAGAGTTAGAGACTTTGTACAGACAAAATTACCACCAGAAATTACCAAAGATGTCGATATCATGGCAAGTATTGAAGACAAAATCTATAACTATGTGAATCAAGCTTATGTCAACATGTTTAATAGATATACCATTACTGTTGAAGATGAAATGATGAAAAAAGTTCGTGATTTTATAGATAAAGAAGAATTAAGAGCACTTGCAAGATATACCCCAAGAGAAATTTCTGAATTGATTGATAAGTTAGCAGGTGCAGATAAATTTAACACTGGTGAAATCGAAAAATCTATCATTAACATGTATGGTCATTTGCAAGGTCATATTCAGAGAGGTGTAAATGATCTTGAAAACGAAACTAACGCGATTTTAAGGCAAAAAACAGATGTTGGTGCTTTTGTTCGGGGAGAAAATGCTTATTCCATAGTAAAATGTGTATTCAAAGATAATCTATACAAACCAAAAACAGTCACAGATATTAAATTATCAATTAACATTTTGGATTCAGAATTAATAAGTCCTATCTTCCATTATCAAACCACTGTAGAATATCTATTAAAGGATACTCTTGCAAATCATATCATGGAATTAATCGATAGAGAAATAGAAAAACTAAAAGAAGAAATTCTTGATTCTGGTGGACAAGAATTAACTGATAGCGAAGTAATGTTCGAAAAAATCAAATTAGTGGATAAATATACAGATGATAATCCCTCTGATCCTAATTCAAAACGATACGCGATTTTGGCGAAAAAATTCTTAGATAAAATTGAAGGCTTAAGAGCAGAAATTGATCAAGAAGATTATGATCCCTTGAACATGAGGGAGAGAATTAAAGCTATCATTGATGATGAAAATATTAGAAATAGAGGTTTTAATACTGCAGTAAATACTATTACTTCTATATTAGATACTTCGAAACTTGGTTATCAAGTATGTGATAACAAAAAGAATGCTAGAGAGTGTTTGATAAGAGAATACGAAGATGAAGATGAAACTCAATTACCAGATGAAAGATATTCTATTCGATTGGTTTATTACGATCAATCTCAAATTCGAGAATTAAAAAGAATTTATGATGCTAGAATGAATGCTTTTATAAGAGAAGTAGATGCAGTGATGGATGTTGTTGAAGAATTATATCAAAGAAGTAAAAGGCAATTTGGCGGTTTGAAAAAAATTATTAAAGATTTTGAAGATTTAGCTCAAGCTATAATGCCAAAAAAATGGGTCAAAGAAAGAGAAGCAATTAATTCTGATCCAGACGAAATTCAATGGAATAAACTAAAATATAGAGATCCAGTCAATACATTTGTCGAAAAAAATAACAGAACCTATACGACAGAGATAAAAAATACCTCTCAAAAATTAAAAGAAATTCGAGAAAGATTACAAACAATGTATGGATATCAAAATCCAGTCGAAAGAGTCGTTATAGAGGAGCGAGTGAATTTACTCGAACAGCAGTTTAATAAATTTATATACGAAATTAACCCACACCATCTTCAACCAGGTTTACTACTTGATATAGATATCAGTACGAATAAAAGAAAACAATATATGATGAAAGGTATGGCAAACGTATTAAATGAATTTTTACATAGTGTATCGAAAGGTTTTGCTGATGCTGCGTTTGCAACATTTAAACGCAGACGTTCTACAGTAAGAGATGATAAAGAAATGTCTTTCGAAAGCGATTCAGAATCCGATGCAGCATTGAGAAAACTAGCTGCTAAATACGTACAACCAACTACTGAAAGCACAACACCAACTAGTAGTACAAATAATGTAGACCAATTTACAGAAAATAACATTTCCAACTCTGGATTGAAAGGATCTGCTGATGTAACACCTAAATCATATGAAGACAAACTAAAAGATATGGGACTGAAAGAGCTATAAATTAATGGGGTAACCCCCCACTTATACAGATAATTTAAGGAGAAAGATAATATGGCAGGGAAAATTTTTTATTCAACAGGGAAAAGAGTTATTTACAATAAACTTCTAAGGCATATGGTATTTACAACAACAATTGTAGAAAGATTTGAAAAAGGTGAAAATTTAGCAAATATTCTCAATGAAATGTTAGATCAATCTTTAATAACAAAAGAACAAATTCCAGCTATTTTAAGATTGATTCTTGTAGAAAGAAGTCAGTTACCATATGAATCCCTAAATTTAAATCATGATTATTCTAATTTTTCTAATATAATCACTCATTTCTCAAAATGGAATGGTATCGATGTTGTAATTGCATATTATCATCCAACCTATGGAATTGTTGTAATCAATCCTTCTAATAGTGAGCATTGGTCAAGAGTTCATGAATTAAAAAAAGATGAACTCTTGGTAATTTTTGCGAGAAGCAAAAAAGGAGATAGAGAAATAGCAAAAAAAGCCATTAAAGCATTTTTTTCATTATTAGATGGAAAACAACCAGATGATATCCAAGGTTTTATAATTGAAGAAGAAATACCAGTAAGTGCCGAAGTAAAGTCTGAAGTTAAAAAAGAACCAGAACCAACTCCCCAAGTACAACCACAACAACCCAAAAAAATGAATATTACACCAAAATATTCTGTTCAAGTTACTAATGAATTATTTCATAACGGGAATGTCGAAGCTTGGAAAAATATTATTGAAGCATATGAGACCAAATACCCAAGTTGTAAAGTTATAGTTTATCATGAAGGGGAACTTATCCAAGATTTAAATTCTTTATTTAAATGGGGTAAGGTAAAGCATGGTGGGGTGATTATGTTTCAGGTAGTTGGAGATAACATTAAAGGTGTAAGTCGTCTTCAAAAATATTTGTATGAAGGGGCATCACCACGTTTTGAATCCTTCCTAAAAAAAGATGTTAACAAAGTATTAAACTTATTTTAGTATGTTTGAGAAATATTTTCATGAACAATCAAAATTTTTAAGAGAATCTTTTGAAGCAAGATTAGAAAAAAAAGGTATCTCTCCTCCATCAGAAAAAGATTTAAAACTTTTTAAAGAATTTTATGATTTTATTAAAGACCACATACCTGTTGGTTATTCTTTAGCAATGGGAAAGATAAGAAATAAAACCCATGTTTTAAATAGATCTTCAGACTTAATTATCTATAAAAAGTGGTGTAAAAACTTTTTAAATCTAACAGGGGGCTTTATACCTGTTGATCATACATATGCTTTTTTTTCCATTGAAGGGGAACTAACAACAGATGCTTTAGTCAATCATGTCAATTTTACCCAATCTGTTAAAACTATGTATGCCATGGATTTTGGTTTGTCGCAAGAGGAAATTGTTCCTACCTATTCTCTCTTATTTGCCTACAAATCCAGAATTCCTTTGTTATCTCATAAATTAGCAATTATTCATAATATGGAAGAAAAAGAAATCACCTTTTCTCATTCCGTAGACCTTGTATGTGTTCTTAATCAAGGGATTATCATAAAAGATTGGCAAAATAGTGTTTACAAGATCATTGAAACAAATGAAGATACATTAATGTGGTTTTATATTTTATTAATAGAATTTTTAGATAGAAATAATGAGCTTAATATCGATTTAAGAAGTTATATAAAAGAAGAAAAACAGTATGTAGAAAAATAATTTTTTAAGGAATTTTATGAATTTATATAAAAATTTAAAATTTATTCCGTGGGCTATTATAATTCTATTGATATGTGTATGTAAAAAAGAAAAAATAGAAAAAACAATATCGCAAAATGAATATTACATAGTCATTGATACATCTGGTTCTATGGCAATGGGGCCGTTTTTGCAAATCCAAAAAAACTTTATAGAACTATTATCTTTATTACAACAAGATGATACATTGTTTCTAATTTCATTTAATAGCGAGCCTAAGTTATTAAAAAAGATTGAAAGATATAATCCAGATCAACAAGAGGAATTAATCAATCTATTTCAAACATTAAAACCCCATGGATTATATACAGATTATTATGCATTATTAAATTTTCTTAAAGATTTAACAAAAGAGAGCACGGTAGAAGTCTTAGAAGATGAGGAAAATATTATTAAAATTCAAAAAAGACAATATATCATAGTACTTACAGATGGCAAAGATGATCCAAAAGAAAAAAGAAAATTACTGGACATAAAAGATTACGAAGATAAAGAGCAACTTCCAATAAAAGATAAATACATCTACTATATTAGTTTTGCTGATAAAAAAAGTGAAGAATTGCAGAAAGGATTAGAAACTATTAGTCCAAATGTCAAGACTATTGAACGTCCTATAGAAACTTCCAAAACTAATGAAATTTCAGATAATCTTAATAAATCTCAAAAAGATGAAATTTCTCCTAAAGATTCCATAGGGGTCGAAGAAATAAAACAAGATATTTTACAGAAACAGCAAGAATTAGAAGAAATCTCAGAATCCTCATATGAAAAGATATCTCGTTTTATACGAACATATGGATTCATTATCGTGTTTATAATTTTAATTTTGCTTTTACTCTTATTCATTCTTCTTAGAAGATATAAGCCACAACCCTTAAAAGGAGAGTTAATTTACTATCGTGTAGGTGAACATCCCACCATGGGTAAAACAGTAAAACTTAGTAGGTTTGAAAAGAAAAAATTAACCATTGGCAATGATCCAGTTTGTTTAATAAAAATTAGAGAAAAAGATTTCCCTAAGAAAATTGATTTGATTGCAATGGATAAAAGCGATGGTTTTAAATTTCGTGTTCCAAGAAAATTCATAAACGAAGTACAAATTATGACAAATAAAGAATCTCGTGAAAATATCATAAATCCTGGTGATAAGTTTAGAATAAAAAATTATATTTTCGAGTATAGCTATGGTAACAAGTATAAAAACTAATAAAATAAATCCTCTCGAATTAAGAGGGAATGATAGAGTTTTTCAAATTAATAGAGATACGATTTTTATTTATACTGGTTTACATTTAGAGGATTTCAAACCATTTGCTAGGATAGGCGCTGGAAATGATTATCAATTCAATATAAATCAAATGGTAGAAAATATCTTATTACCAGAAAGACATATGTGGAATGTTGGAATTGAAGAAATGTGGTTAAGAAATTCTATTGATTTAGGAAATACTAGAATCAGATATATTGGAAGTAAAGAAATGTTGAGTTATATTAGCAAATATTTCGATTTAGAAAGTTATTATTCACAAAATGGAAAAAAAGAAAAAGTAAATTTACCAGTTGAATATAGAATTTATCAACCACCAAATCAAAAAGAACTAAGTAAAGATAAAGCTACGATTATTTACATGCATACGGGAGATTTTCAAGTATTGGTTGGTGGAACTCGTGTTCTTGATTCTGGAAATTATTTCAGACAAAGGATTACCATAGATAAAGAATATACACTTTTAAAAAAAATTTTAGAAAAAATTCATGTTGAACCAAATTTAAAAGGATTTAGCTTTTATCTATTTAATAGTAAAATTTTTAGTGCTTTATTTAATTTTAATGGTGAGTTTTTATCCATCAACCCCTTAGAAGAAATGCATTTTAGATTATTTGAATTAAATCTTGATCCAGATTGTATAAAAATGGCTATTACTTCTTCACCTTATTTACCTGGATTTGTGGAATTATTTCGGCGCGCTGATATCTTGGAAAAAGAGATTGCTGTTAGCTACCCAGATGTGGAAAAATTAACATTATTAAAAAGAATTTACTTTTATTCAAGGCCAAAGTTTTTTTCAGATGGAAGTACATTACCTTATGCTCGATTTGTAAATTATTATGAATCAAAAACAAAATCTCATGCAGTTCTTGCTTATAGACTTAGAGATGATGTGGAACAACAAATTAAAATTATATTCCCGTTGCTACACGAAAAAATTAATAAAAACTTTGATTATGTAAAAGGACCCTTCGATATAGAATTTTATAAAATTGATCACAAAAAAGAAGTCGATTTATTAAATACTTCTATTTTTTATATATTGTATCAAGGAGAAATCTTAGATAAACATTGGAATAAAATCAAATTAAAAGAAAATATTATACCAGCAATACCAAATGCTGAGTTTAAATTAAATCAAATCGTTGAATTGGATGAAATTATAGATTTTCTACAAAAAATATTTGAAAATTCAACGTATGGTGAATATATTATAAATCTTGCGACGAAAATTTCTTCATTTCAAAATATTGAAGATTTATTATCAATAAAAGATGATCTATATCTTATTAGAACACAAGTCTTACCTGACGATAAAATATTATTGTATAATCTTGCAGAAGCACTTAAGGTAATTTATTATTTTGCAAACATTCATCAGCAATTACCACCAGATATTAATAAATTATTTTATAAAGTAAGAAATAGATTTTCTCATTCTAAAATAAAAATAGAAGAATTTATAAATTTAGGTAATACAATTAAAGTAAATATGTTTATGAAGGCTGGAGAGATTTTAGGTTGTTTTTTAACAGAAGCAAAATCTGTTTGGAATATTACTATTCAATATCCACCAGATGCAAATAATGCTATAGAACTTGAAAAAGAATATAGAAGATATTTGAAAGAACAACATAAATTAATTGATAAAGGAATAGCAAATCAAAACGAAAGGGTCATGCTAGAATTTTTAGAAAAACTATTAGAAGAAAGAATTTTTTACAATGAACAAAAAAATAAATTAGATGAGTTAATAAATGCTTTAAAACCAAATATTGAAATCCTTGCTTCAAAATTTGAAGAAAAAAGAAAAAAAATTCCCTTTCATATGAAGTTACCATACTGGCCAAGAAGAATTGTAGAAATGGTGAAATTACCAGAGTTATTGGATTTTATAGAAAAAAGTATAAAAAAATTTAAAAAATAAGATTATATTTTTTGGAGTTCATTTAATATGTTTTCTATAAAATTTTTATGTTCCTCTAAAATTTTTTTTAAATCTTCTTTTTTATTTGTTTTTATCATATATCGGATGATTTCAACTAAATTAATCCTAATTTGTTTATCAAGCTCCACAATATGTGGCTGTAAAAGAGTATTAGTAATGTTTTTTTCTCTTTTTGACTCTATGTTTTTTAAAATTAAGTCTGGATCTCGTCGTTCTCTAGGTTGTGAAATAAAATTTTTCAATGTCTCTGGTGTGAATTCTTGCATATACTTGACATAATATATCAATAATTATAATTTACAACAATAAATCTATTTACAAAATATGGTAGAATATTTACAATTAGAACGACAATTGAAAAAATTATATGAAATTTTAGAAGCGAATAGATATTTGTCTTCTACATTAAATTTAACACTTGTATTAGAAAGATTGCTTGAGAAAGCAAAAGAAGTCATAGAAGCAGAGGCATCCAGTTTAATGTTATTAGATGAAGAAAAACAGGAATTATATTTCCATACAGTTTTAGGAGAGAAAAGTGAAAAAATAAAACAAATTCGACTTAGAGTAGGAGAAGGTATAGCGGGTTGGGTTGCTAAACATGGTGAACCTTTATTGGTAGAAGACTGTTCAAAAGATCCGCGTTTTTACAAAAAAGCAGATGAATCGACTGGATTTAAAACTAAATCCATGATGTGTGTTCCTTTGATCTTTAGAAAAAGAATCTTAGGAACTATTCAAGTTTTAAATAAAACTTGTGATCGGAATTTTGATGCAGAAGATTTAAAAATTTTTCAAATAATGGCAGATCAAGCTGCTATTGCAATTGAAAATGCAAGACTTCATAATTTGGCAACTATTGACTCCGTAACAGGATTATACAGAAAAGATTATTTTTTAATGAGACTCAAAGATGAATATCAAAGATTTTTGTATACTGGAACTCCTCTTACTGTATTAATGTCTGATATTGATTATTTTAAAAGAGTAAATACAGAGTTTGGCCATATAGGTGGTGATATTGCTTTAAAAGAATTGGCTAAAATCATTTTAAGTGTAATCCATGAAAGTAAAGAAGATGATTTAGCTGGAAGATATGGAGGAGAAGAGTTTTGCATATTGATGCCTTATTCTAATGAAACAAGAGGATTTGAACTAGGAGAAATCATACGAAAAAGAATTGAAAATCATACATTTTATATAGATGGTAAAGAAGCAAGAATTACAATTTCAATTGGTATAGCTAGTTTGCCACTACATAAAGATCTTGTTAAGCATTATGAAGATTTAATTAAGTTAGCTGATGATGCTTTATATATTTGCAAAGACCGTGGAAGAAATTGTTGTGCAATTTATCAAGTTTAATTATCATATTTTAAAAATAGGAGCTGGTTTTTATGGAAAATATTTTTGTTTTTCAAGGTAAAGGTGAAGTATACGATCAGGAAATACACGAAAGGGTAGGAAGACGTGGTAGAAGAATGCTGGAATTAACAGAAATGAAAATTCCAGTAGTTCCTGGTTTTATTATTGATAGTAAATATACCCCATATTTAATCACAGATGATTTTATGTCTATTTTGAAAAGTGGATTAAGATATATAGAGGAAGGAATAGGTAGAAAATTTGGAGATCCTTCTAATCCATTATTATTAAAGGTTGTTGTAAGTTCAAATCTTAGTTTACCATTATATCCAACTGTTTTTAATATTGGTTTATCACCGCTGACGATACAAGGATTTTCTAATTTGATTGGCGAAAAGTCTGCTTGGTTTGAATATGGTTATTTAATTCGAACCATAGGAACAAAAATTTTTGATATAGAACATGAAAAGTTTGATGATATTATTTCAAAATATGACGATACCGTTGAAGGAATTAAACGGGCTTCTCTGGAAATGTTAAGTATCGTTGGTAAAGAAAATGTACCTGATAATCCCTATGAACAGCTTATGTGGGTAGTGAGGAATCTAGCTAAAAGATATTACGATCCAGCGATGGATGTAGAAGATCCTCCCGCAATGTTAATTCAAGGGATGGTTTTTGGAAATTTAGGAGAGGATTCTGCTGTTGGAATGTATTATACAAGAGATATCATAACGGGAGAAGATAAATTGGTTGGTAGTTATTTATTAAATCGATATACCTTAGATAAAGAAGGTAATGATATAAATGAATTGGATGAAGTTTATTTAAATGAATTGAAAAAAATTGGTAAATCCATTGAAAGAAAATTTAAAGAAATTCGAGAAATTAAATTTATCATAGAAAAGAAAAAATTATGGATCATCAACCAAACAGAAGTTGATAAAAAATCTACTCAAGCTCATATAAGAACTTTATTGGATCTTAATAAGCTTGGGGTCATTGAAGATGCTTGGTTAGTAGAACAAATACCTCCAGGTCAGTTGGCTACCTTGCTCCATGCTGTTGTAGATGAAAAATCTACTTCTGGTATTGTTGCTATAAAAGGGGGATTAACTGGTGCTCCTGGTGCTGCGGTGGGAAGAGTATACTTTGATTCAGATAGATTGATGGAAGCCCATAGAGAAGCAATTTTAAAAGGAGAAGATACAAAATTTATTCTTTGTGTACCCGCATCTTTTGCAGAAGATGTAAAAGCTATTGAAGTAGGTGTAGGTGTTTTATCATCCGAAGGTGGTTATTCTTCTCATGCTCCAGTAGTTGCACGTTCTTTGGGTAAAGTTAGTGTTGTACATCCAGAATTACGTATAGGAGAAAATTATTTTGAATACAATGGATATAGAGTGAATGAGGGTGATTACATCACATTAGATGCTCCAGTATATAAAGAACCAACGATTTATCTTGGAAAAGTTAAGTTAATTACACCAGATATTCAAACAAATGGTTTATTAGAATTTATACAAATAGTTCGAAAATTTATCACTGATGATTTCGTAGTAAGAGCCAATGCAGATTTAGGAAGAGACGCAAAGGTAGCAAAAATGATGGGAGCATATGGCATAGGTCTTTGTCGAACTGAACATATGTTTTTTGATGAATCACGTATTAACAGATTCAGAGAAATGATACTATCTAAATCATATGAAGAGAGAATTAAATGTTTGGAAGATTTAAAACCTTTACAAAGAAGTGATTTTTATGATCTTTTTAAAATTATGTCTCCCTATCCAGTTACCATAAGATTGTTAGATGCTCCCCTTCATGAATTTCTGCCGAGAAATGAAGAAGCACTAAAAGATTATATTGAGTATTTAAAACAAAAGGGATTTCACCCAGATATTGATGATATTAAAGCACGTATTGAGCGTTTACATGAGTTTAATCCCATGCTAGGTCATCGCGGATGTAGAGTGGCAATTACTTATCCAGAAATCTATGAAATGCAAGTAAGAGCGATATTTGAAGCTGCAGCAAGACTGAAGAAAGAAGGTATTGAGGTTGAACCAGAGATAATGATTCCCATTGTAATGAATACAAGTGAATTAAAATTTATTAAAAATGGTAAACAAATAGAAGGTTCTTATATCAAAGGAATAAGAGATATAGCAGAGGAAGTGTTTAAGCAAGAAGGTGTAAAAATTCCCTATAAAGTAGGAACAATGATTGAATTACCAGCTGCAGCTATTCAGTCTCATGAATTAGCTCAATATGCAGAATTTTTTAGTTATGGAACTAATGATCTTACCCAAACTACATTTGGACTTAGTAGAGATGATATAAATTCTTTCTTTCCTGCTTATACTCTTTATGACTTGTTGCCATCGAATCCCTTTCAAGTTTTAGGGGAGGCTGTGAAAGAACTCATTTTAATTTCTGCTGAGCGTGGTAGATTAACACGTCCTAATATTAAACTTGGTTTATGTGGAGAACATGGAGCAGATCCAGCTAATATTCCATTTTGTATGGATGAAGCAAAATTAAATTATGTATCTGTTTCGCCATATGGAATTCCTATAGCCTTATTAGCTGTTGCACAACACAATTTAAAGAAGAGAACAAACCAAAATTAACATAAAAACATAAAAAATAATTCCTAATATTATTAATAATATTAGGAATTATTTTTTACTAAACTCTTTGAAATTCTTCTAAGTAAGCTTTTTGGTATTTTTTTATTTTTTCGTAAAGGGGTTTTGCATCGTTAATGATTAAAGCAAGTGTATCTGGATGAATTGCTTGTTTTGGATCATCTCCAATACCTTCGCTTGCTTTTATATGTGTTTCAATAATAAGACCATCTGCTCCGTACGAAATCGCAGCAAGAGCAGCATGAGGAACATAAATTGATTTACCAACTGAATGCGATGGATCTACTATAACAGGAGCCCACGTTTTTTGCTTTAACAGTGGTGTTATGTTTTCGTCTGGATTATTTCTATAACCACTGATGGTTGGAAGTGTTCCTCTTGGACATAAAATTACATTGGGATTCCCATGAATGACAATATATTCTGCTGCACATATAAATTCATCTACTGGTGCCATATGCATACCACGTTTTAAGAGAACTGGCGTCCTACTATAGTGAGTTAGTTCACCGATTTTTTTTAAAAGTGAATAATTAAGAGCGTTTCTTGCTCCAACTTGTATCATATCTACATTTGAAGAAATAGCAATTTCTAATTGATCTTCATCCATCACTTCTGTTATTACTGGTATTTTAAATGTCTCTTTTGCTTGTAAAAGTATATCCATCGCTTTGTTATCTCCCTGATAGCTATGAGGGCTCGTTCTTGGTTTCCAAACACCACCTCTTAACACATCAGCACCCGCTTCTTTTATTGCATGAGCAGACTCTAAAAATAAATTGGGATTCTTTGGATCAATCGTACAATGACCAGCAATGATTACGAGTTCTTCGCCTAAAATTTTATTAGCTATTTTAATCTTGTTTTTTGCTAAATCAGATTTTATATCCATTAGCTTATAGGGAGATTGTATAGTTCTTACTTTGTCTACAAAAGGCAAACCTTCAAGACGATTTATCATTAATTCATTTCGCTCATCTCCCATGATAGCATAGACTGTCATAGTATCACCAGGAATTGGTTTTATATCGCAACCAAATTCACGAACAATCTTTAGTATAGTTTCGTATTCCTCTTTAGTAAATTCTGTATTTTTTGGAATGATCATTTCAAAATCTCCTCATTAAGTAGATTTGATTATAAATTTATAACAAGAAAATAATATTTACTTAGAATGGCAATAAATAATTAGAAAAGCCCCTAAGGGAAGGGGCAATTTTTAGTGTCTAAGATAGATCTTACAGTTATAATCTTTAGCTTTGAAGAAGTTTTTTGAAAATTCAATTACTTCTGTGGTATCGTAGTATGCACAACTGAAAATATCAAGATATACTCTATTTGTTAGGTTTGCGAAATGACCGGAGACTAAGGAAGTTTCAATCAATTGAACAAGGGAATATCCAGCAACTCTTTCATCCTCACCAAAATGTACAATAATAGGTTCACCAAATCTTTTAACTTTTATTTTTTCACATAGTTCAATAGTATATTGGTAAATTGCATCTCTATCTCTTATAATGGCTGGATCACAATCGTGTAGATCTAAAGCGGTAACGAGACCCCAAGCACCTGTTTCTTCAAATTGAAGACTATTAGCGATTGTTTCTGGTTTAATTTCTAATTTTCTTTTGATCCATTCAGAAATGTAATCTTTGTATTTTTTTTGTATTTCCGGCATTAAAATATCGGTACCATGAATGGATTTTCTACAGATTTCAGAATTACAATTACATAACATCCGCGTACCATCATAAAACACAGTAGCATAATCTATCGTTATTTCTTCACCGGGATTGATATCTCTTAGAGCTATGATAACGATATTCCCTTTTATGCCTGCATTGGGTTCACAAGAATGATTCATATAGAAGATAGGTGGAATATCATAAAAAGATTCTGGAGCTACGTATATTCCATCTTCTATAGGGAAAACATAGCTTCTCTGATTTTCATCTAAGGAATTTAAATCTTCTTCTTTTAAGATTCTACCAGAGAGAATACCTATCACAGAATTTTTTTCAATTTTTTCTTTAGCAAAGACTCCTTCACCATGAATTTTTGATGGCCGAATTTCTAGATTTCGTAAAGAAATAGACGTTTGTGAATTTTTTATCATTTTTTCCCTCCAGATAAAGATACTTCTTTAAAGTGATATTCATTAACTTTTATAAATTTTCTTTTAGATTTATCAAGAATCCCTCTCACCAGATATTTTACATCCATTTCTTGTGGTGAGAATGTTTCTTTTATATGTTCAAGCGCTTTATCAATATCCATCTTTAAATTACAGGTGTATAGATCTAAGGCAGCATAACCTAATTCTGGCCATGTATGGATACTCAGATGTGATTCTGCTATCACAACTACACCGGATACACCTTGTGGAGAAAATTTATGAAATTTTGAGTTGATGATTGTAGCACCTGCTATGTCAGCGGAGTAATTAAGCGTTTCTTCGATTTTCTCGATATTGTCAAGAATCTCTGGATTGCACCCATAAAGCTCGATAATGTAGTGAATACCAAGAGGATCTTCCATTCATTGTACCTCCTTTGTTTAGTAATAAAATTAATAAGCGGTACATATTTTTAGAATTATTTTTTTTGCAAGTAAAATTTAAAAATTCTAAATAAAAAAGTGAAATTTTTTTTAGGTAATTCTATAAGGGGAATGATGAGATAAAAGCATCAAGCTTTTATCTCCCATATTTCTCCGCTATAAAGGATTTTGTATAAGTCTGGTTGTCCTTTTATTTGTTTTTGTTTATTCATTTGTTCTTCTACTTCTTCTTCGTAAGTTTTTCGGTTTTTATTATATAAAACTCCTACTGGTAGTGGATACTCGTAATTTGATTCATTTTTGATAAATTCATTAAGAAAACTTGAATCTTCTTGATTAAAAATAGAAACTTCCTCGGGATGATCTACCGCAGAGATGATTTCAAGTTGATTATTTCTTAAACTTAATCCTTTTTCATAGTCTTTTCCAAAAAGAAGTTTTTTTCCATGTTCAACGTAGATCATTTTTTCCATGCGAAATTGCTTTTCTGTAATTTCATCATATACACCATCGTTAAAAATGACACAGTTTTGTAATACTTCAATAAAAGCAGTACCTTGATGTTCGCTTGCTAATCGAAATATTTTTTCCATGTGTTGAACATCTTTATCAAATGTTCTTGCAATGAAAGAAGCATTTGCCCCAAAAGCTAAACGAATTGTGCTAAAAGGTTCATCATATGAACCCTCTGGTGTTGTCTTAGAAATTGTACCCTTTTTAGATGTAGGAGAGTATTGTCCCTTTGTAAGTCCATAAATTTGATTATTAAAAAGAACAATTCTTAGATTTACATTTCTTCTTAGTGTATGTATAAAATGATTTCCACCAATTGATAAAGCATCTCCATCCCCAGTAATCACCCAAACATTTAAGTCTGGTCTTGTAATTCTTAATCCAGTAGCGATAGCTGGTGCTCTACCGTGGATGGTATGAAATCCATAAGTATTCATATAATAAGGAAATCTTGAAGAACAACCAATGCCAGAGATAAAAACAGTTTTTTCTCTTGGTACTTGTAAATCTGCTAAGGCTTTTTGAATTGCATTTAAGATTGCATAATCGCCACAACCTGGGCACCAACGAACTTCAACATCTGATGCATAATCTTTTTTTGTTAATATAGCCATATTTTACTCCTTAAATTTGGATTTAAAAACTTCTACTAATTCATGAACAGGGAAGGGTCTTCCTTTAACTGCATTGTAGGATTCCGCTGGAACTAAAAATTTTCCTCTTAATAAAAATGCCAATTGCCCCAAATTGATTTCGGGTACAATAATTTTTTTGAATGATTTTAGAATTTTTTCAAGATTTCTAGGGAAAGGATTGATATATCTTAAATGCACATGTCCTATGGAATATCCTTGTGAATATAATTGTTGCACTGCTTCTCTTGCAGAACCAAATGTGGAACCCCAACTTACAACTAATAATTCTCCTTCTTCTTTTCCAAATATCTCTTGTTCTGGAATATCTTGAACAATTCTTTGAATTTTTTCATGTCTTAATCTTACCATGGTATCATGATTGTCTGGATCATAACTAATATTTCCATTTTCGTTCTTTTCCAATCCGCCAATTCTATGAATATGATGAGGATTTCCCGGCACTACCCATTTTCTTGCTAATGTTGTTTCATCTCTACCATAAATTTTATAGTTTTCTATTTTTTCGTTATAGATGGGTTTTAGTACATTGAATTCTAGATTTTCAATATTGGGTAATTTCCAGGGTTCTGAACCATTTGCAAGATAACCATCTGATAAATAAAATACGGGTGTCATATATTTGATGGCAATTTTAATTGCTTCAAAAATCATATTAAAATTGTCAGAGGGTGTTGCAGGGGCAAGGATGGGAACTGGGCTTTCTCCATTCCTTCCAAACATTGCTTGTAAAAGGTCTGCTTGTTCAGTTTTGGTTGGCATACCCGTAGAGGGACCACTTCTTTGAACATTGATAATAACAAGTGGTAGTTCTGTCATTACAGCAAGATTCACCGCTTCTGTTTTTAATGATATACCTGGTCCCG
>JBEQAN010000002.1:0-19584 GCA_041640315.1 Leptospiraceae bacterium | reverse complement strand
TTTTTTTCTTGAATTTATTATTGTTTTCCATAGGCCAAAAACCTTTCAAAACCGTAGATACCATCGGTACGAGGCTTATACCAGTAAGTATTATCAATGAATTTAACCTTGATTTGGATGAATTTTTCGGTCCGCCAGAAAAATATTTATTTGAAAGTTCTTTTAATCCATACAAATTCGATCTAGGTTACTATCAAGAAACTGCTGATGATGGAAGAGTATATTTTCATCCATGGTATATTACAATTCAAAAAGGAAAGTTTTATACTAGTTATCCTATAGTATTTCCTATATTAAATTTACCATTCTATCTTATTGCAAAACTCTTAAATGTTAATTTTCAGATAACTTTGTTTGAGCTTGGAAAAATAAATTCATGGATAAATCAGTTAGATAATTTTATTGCGAGTTTTTGGACAGCGTTAGGTGGATTATTATTATTCATTATTTTAGAAAGACAAAATGGTTACAAACATGCATTAATTATAAATTTAATTTATTGTTTAGCAACTCCTGCGTTTTCTCTATTGTCGCATAATACATGGCAACATACTCTTTTAGTAACTTGTATTTTTTTTATTCTATTATTAATTAAGTCTAATATTAAAAAACATCATTATATCTTAGGTATTCTATTAGGTTTACTACCTTTTATCCGGCCAACTGGAATTTTCTTCTATCCATTAATTTTTCTAGTAAAAAAGAAATTTTGGAAAGAGTGGTTCATTGGTGCATTAATACCTTTTATTTTGTTTCTTGGATTACATCTTTATATTTATTCCCATCCCTTAGGAGGTTATTATTACATTTACAAAATGATGAGTAAAGAATTAAACCAAATTTCAATTTCTAACAATATAATGGGATTACTATTTTCTCCATCGCGAGGTTTATTCACTTTTATGCCATTTTTGTTGTTAGTTTTCCCATTAATTTTTTATCTAGCAGTTAAAAAGAAAGAATTACGTTTTGAAATTTTCGTTCTCTCTATCCCCTTTTTTTTACATTTATACTATTATTCTACTTCATGGAGCAATTGGTATGGCGGATTAAGTTATGGTCCGAGATTTTTATCAGACAATTTACCCATATACATGCTTTTTCTGTCTATAGTTTTACAAAATTTTAATCAAATTAGAATATTTAATTTGATTTTGGGGGTTTTAGTGTTTTTTTCATTTTTAATCCATTTACAACCTAATATTAGTGATAAATTTCTTCAATGGGATGTTTGTTATATTCATCCTAAAGGTTTTAATGAAAAAGTAAAGAATTGGACAAATCCAATTTTTTTAAAATTTATAAAGGATCATAGATTATTATGGAAAAATGAACTTTACTTAGATTATAATGATTTATGCTTTAGTCATAATAGCGTGAATTTGGATGGAAGTATAAATTTTTCTATTTCTGATTTAGAAAAATTTCAAATGAAATTACTAAATTATGATATTAAAGCACAAAATTTTTATTATGTTTATATGAAAGATATATATTTACCTTATGGTAATTATGAATTAGAAATGAAAGATTCAATGCCACAACTATTTTTTAGTATTTTTAGTAAGGGAATGAATTTTGAACAAAATTTTAAAAATGGAAAAATAACATTTTCAGTTCAAAGAAGTGATTATTACTCTTTTTTGATCACATCAAAAGAACCTATAGAGTTTACATTTTATTATATTCGTATAAAAAAAATAAATTAAATATTCCTTGTGTTGTTAAATTTATTTTCCAATTGTTGGGTTGTTTTAAAATTTTATATTTCTATTTGACAAAAGCTTATTTATAAAAAAAATGGATAGCGTGGTAAAGATAAGATTACATAGATTTGGAAAAAAGAAAAAGCCATTTTTTAGAATTGTTGTGGTGGATTCCAGAAAAAGAAGAGATGGAGAATATATAGAATCCATTGGTTTTTATAATCCAGTAGCTAATGAAAAACAAGAGCTGTTTCGAGTAAATAAAGAAAGAGCAGAGTATTGGCTAAGCAAGGGAGCCTGGCCAACAGAAACAGTGTTAAGTATATTTAGAAAAGCAAATGTTACCCTTCCAGCATTCATTTTAAAAGAAATTCAGCGTAAAATTAGCTTGAGAGAAAAATTAAAAGAAGAAAAAGCAACAGCAAAATAATATGCAAAGAACTTTAACACCAGAATTGTATATAGAATATATCATAAAATCCTTAGCTACATACCCTAATGAAGTAAAAGTAAATCGTATAGAAGGTTCAAAAGAGATAGTTATTGAAATTAAGGTTCATAATGATGATGTGGGGAAAATTATCGGAAAAAACGGTAGTGTGATTCGAGCCATCAGAACAATTGTCAATGCTGTTGGTAATAGAGAAAGAAAAAACTATATTGTAGAAATCATAGATTAACGTTGAGATGGAATAAATATTCATTAATCGATTACATTCCTTTTGGATTTGTACAAGATCATTTTTTTAACAAAAATCAACTCCATATCACAACTAAAGGAAATATACTAAATACATTAAAATTACCAGTTGATGTGTTTTTGGTCAAAATCTTGGACGAGAATATACGGTTTAAACAAGAAAAAGTAATTCAATATAAGAAACATTATAATATCTTTTATACAGGATTCTCTAAGGAATTTTTAGATACTTATAAATTTCAAATGATTCCCCTTAAAATATTTAAAATAATTTTTCAAAAAAGATCGCAAGTACTTTGTTATGAGACCATGGAACCCCTTCCAGAAGGAATCATTGGATCATGGTTATGTATTAATAAAGAAATCATGAATCAAATTGATGATTTATATTTTTTGCATATTAAAGAAAAATTAGTTAAAGATAAGAATCTAAATGATATAGGGTTCGTAAAAGATTATATGGAAACAGGTGCTCATGGTATATTAGTGATTGAATTAACGTTACCTAAGTATCTTCATAAAGAAATCTTTGTTCCTTTTGTAGATGAATATTGCAAGCTCATTTACTCAAATAATAAAGAAATCCATTACTTAGAAATAGAGCATTGGGAATATTTTCTTGATACGTAAAGCATGTTTACATATCAAATTATTACACTATTTCCAGAGCGATTTGAAGCATATTTTTCTACTGGAATTCCTAAAAGGGCTGTAGAGAAAAAAATTATAAATTATAAATTAGTACAACTACTTGATTTTGCTATAGTAAAAAACAAAAAGAAAAAAATTGATGACAAACCTTATGGGGGTGGTGTAGGGATGATTTTACGTATAGAACCTATTTATAATGCTTTAAGTTCCTTAGAACAAAAGTACCCCGTCATTGCCATGACACCTTCTGGTATAACCATGAATCAGAAATTTTTAAGAGCATTATTTAAAAAGACTCAAGAAAAACAAATCTCTGGATTTACATTTATAAGTGGATATTACGAAGGTATGGATCAAAGGATTTTGGATCATCTCGTAGATTTAGAAATTTCTATTGGAGATTATATTTTAAATTCTGGTGATATCCCCATATTATGTTTTATAGATGCCTTTAGTCGATTTTTACCAGATTATATTCATAAAGAAATGAGTTTAAAACATGAAAGTTTTGAAGAAACAGTTATTCATGATGATGGGAAAGAAGATTTTTTGATTGAATATCCCCAATATACAAAACCAAGGAAATTCAAAGATTGGGAAGTTCCAGAAATTTTATTGAAAGGAAATCATAAATTAATTGAAAAATGGAGACTTGAAAAAAGTTTGGAAAAAACAAAAAAACGTAGAAATTTATTGGACATTTAAAAAAAGAGGATTGTTATGAGTCAGGAAAATACGAATCAAAATATTGTTCAGCAAGAAAATGATGCAATTATACAACAACCAGAAGAGACAATAAACACTCAAGAGGATTCTACTGTAGCAACTGATGATCACATTGAAATAAGAATTTATGGACGGAAGTTAAAAGTAAAAAATACTCCATTAATTCAAAAAAAGAAATGGCCAGATTTTAAAGTAGGGGATACCATCAGAGTTCATTATTTAATTAAAGAAGGGGATAAAGAAAGAATTCAATACTATGAAGGTACAGTAATGAGATTAAGAGGTGAAGATTTAAATAAAACATTTACTGTTAGAAGAATTTCTCATGGTATAGGTGTAGAAAGAACCTTTCCCTATCATAGCCCTTGGATTGCTGATATAGAAATCATCAAAAAAGGTCGTGTAAGGCGTGCTCGTCTTTATTACTTAAGAGATCGAGTAGGAAAATCGGCAAAGATTCAAGAATCCTTTTAAATATTGAATGTATTAAATTCCTTTCAACAGTTTGAAATTCCTTCTTATCAAAAATTTGATTGTGTCATAGGGATTGATGAGGCAGGTAGAGGTGCCATAGCGGGACCTGTATCTGTTTCGATGATTTCTTTTGATAAAAATTTTTTTTTCAGTACATACAAAAATCATAGTTGGATCCATCAAATCAAAGACTCTAAGCAATTATTAGAGAAAGAAAGAGAAGCGTTATTAAAAGAAATCCTCACATATGCTTCCATTCAAAAGAATCTCTTAATTTCTTCCAGAGTAATAGATACAATTGGCATAAATCCTGCAATTGAAAAAGCAATTTCAATTTTTATAAAATACTTGATTTTGTATTTACCACAGTGGGAAAAAATTAAAATTTTTATTGATGGTAATTATCAATTTCAATTTCAAATTTTAAAAGAAGAATTAGAACGATATAATATAAAAACTATAGAAATTTTAAAAAGTGGTAATGAATTAAAAATATTTATTAAGAATAATTTAAAAAATCCAATTTTTTCTCTCGAATCTATTATAAAAGGCGATAATTTAGTGTTTTCAGTTGCTTGTGCATCAATTGTATCTAAGGTCAAAAGAGATCAATATATGAAACGCTTATCCTTAGTTTTTCCACAATATGCTTTTGAAAAACATAAAGGTTATGGTACATCTCTTCATATTAAAAATCTTCAAACCTTTGGTTATTGTATTGTCCATAGAAAATCTTATAGGATTTCAAAACAATTAAAACTTTCGTTTTAATCCATAATCTATAAAGTGTTTTTTTTAAATTCCGTAATAATTTATAATGAAAATAACATCTATAAATTTAAACCTTTTAGAAAAGTTAAATGTTTACCATAAATTTGAAAATACCAATATTAATTTTGATACAATTCATTTAAAAATTCCATATGAAAATGAAATTTTTGAAATTCAGATTCGATATAAAAAACTCAAAGGAAAAATTATTTATAAAGTGAACATTTTAGATCCTTCAAATGTTCTTAAATCTTATACAAAAGAAGAAATTGAAAATATATAAAAATAGATTTATTGATTGAACATTAATAATGGGAAAACGTAATTTATACATAGGCTTGAAATATCAAAAAGATATTGACAGCGCACCAAGGATAATATTTAAATATTATAGTTTTAATACCGATAATATTATAAAAATGTTGGAGAGATATCAAATACCAGTAATTCATGATAGAATGTTAGTACGATTATTAGAACAATTACCTGTAGGAAGAGAAATTCCAGAAGAATTGTATTTAGTGATTGCCAAAATTTATAAAATTTTATATCAACATGGCTACATCAAAGAAAAAAATCATTAAAATAGAAAATTTAAAACCAGGAATGATTTTTACCTCTCCTTTATACATTGATAAAAATCATATTCTGATCCGAGCCAACGAGACATTAAAAAAAACAGATATTGAAAAACTATTAAAATGGGGGATTGATACCGTTTATACAGAGGGTGAATTAATAATAGAAGATACCACAACAAAAACTGGATCTAATAAAGAAGTGCAATCAAATATAGCAAAAGAAGTAGAATCCGTACAACTGTATAAAGATTATATAAAAACAAAAGAATTAAAGAGTGATTTTAACAATCATATTATAGAAATAGGAAAAAAACTGAAATCCAATATAAAACTATTAGTGGAAAAAAAACAGTTCAATAATCATGAGATTTTAACAGAATGTTTATATTTAACAAATCAAATTATAGATAATCGTTTCTTTCCATTGTTATTATTTGGAGTTAGAATTTCTGATGATGTAATCATTAATCATTCTATTCATGCAGCATGTTATGGTGGATTTCTCGGAAAATTAATCAATTTAAGTAAAATGAGAATTCAAGATTTGGTGTTTTCTATAATGGTAATGGATGCGGGGATGTACTATATTCCTATCCATTTAAGACAGAAAAATTATCCCTTAACAGAAGAGGAAAAAAAGCAATTCTATATACATACGATCTATGGGTATAAGATTTTAACTCAAGATGCTTATGTAAAACAACAGTTAGCTTTAACTGCTTTACAACATCATGAAAATTTCGATGGAACTGGATATCCCAAAAAACTAAAGAAAGAAGAAATTTCTCTCATGGCTCGTATAGCTGCGGTTGTAGATCGTTATACAGCTATGTTAGAAGATCGATATCATAGAAAAGCAAGAATTCCTTATGAAGCAATGAAAATATTACTTTCTCAAGAAGCTTTTCATTTAGATCCAAGAATCCTTAAGTTTTTTATTGGGGGTATGTCTATCTATCCAATTGGTTCATTTGTAGTATTGTCAAATCACTATAAAGGGATTGTCATAGAAGGAAATTTACAGACACCTTTACGTCCTCTCATCAAACTTGTATTTGATGATAAAAATAAAAAGATTGAAGAATTAAAAATTATTGATTTGTCCAAAGAACCAACCATCACGATAACCGGTGTAATTGATCCCAAAGTGGAAAAAATCGATTTTTCTGAATTAATATAAGGGTTATCTTTTGAATCGCTTTCGCCATTTTGGAGAGAAAATAGTTTTACAACATTTACAAGCACAAGGGTATGATATTTTAGAACATAATAAAATCATTAAAGTGGATGGAGTCTCAGTAGAAATCGATATAATATGTTTTCATCCAAAAAGTAATTTTTTACATTTTATAGAAGTAAAGTCCTGGAATCAAAAATCTCCTTATATACATCCAGTGATAAAGGAAATTCAACATAGAAAAGAAAAGATCTTAAAATTATCTTACAAATATATTCAAGATATCTTATTAAATTTAGATTTGTATTCAAGCAAAAGCGAATATAATAATTTTTTATGTCATTTAAATGCGATATCGCCATGGGAAATCTCCATATCATTCGATTTAATATGGATTAACAACAATCAGATTAAGCATTTCCGAAATATTTTCTCAACATGATAAAAAAAATGCTATTATTTTTTTTTCTCTAAGTCGAATGTACTACTAATTCCAAGGATGGAAATTTTGTTACAAGGATGTAACCATGAAAAAAAGATCAAAATATGACAATAATTCATTTATTGAATCAAATTTAAACAAAAATTTTCTGGAAGATGAGTGGGAAGATCCCCTAGTCTTAAAAAAGCAAGGGATTGCGTTTTTTAAAAAAAAAGATATTTCATATTATAAAAAGAAAATCATTGATGAAAAATATATGGAACATGCAATCAATCGAATTGCCATGGAACTATCTCATTTTATTTTAAAGAATCGTTAAAGTAGCGTTGAATTGGCAATTCTTCTATATAGTTTAAAGATTTACGATATTCAAAGGATAGTTGAATATCGCGAATAGTTATCCGAAGATTGTTATGATAATCCGCAAGGGTTCTAGCAATCTTTCGGATAATCCTTTTTTCATTTTCAGTTAAGTACTTGGTTGAAGATTCCCAATAAACTTCTGTAACCTTATCTTCAAATTCACAATATATATCTATTTTATCTTCTGGTATGAAAGCATTGAATTTAAATGATTCATTTTGATATCTTTCAAGTTGAAGTTCAAATGCTCTTTGGATTTTTTTATGAATTATATTTATAATATTTTTTTTTAAAGTTATATATTTATTATCAATAAAATATATTACATCGATATAATCTTTCAAAATTAGTTTAAATTTTTTATAAAAATTCTTAATTTGTTTTGTAGTACATGTGCATTCTTTTAAGGGATTATATAAATTTCCACATAAACAAGATTTCGAGGTAATGATGATCCAAAAATCATTCAAAATGTTGATATTAAAATGACTTAACTTAATATGCCCTTTTTCTAGTAATTCTTTAATTAACAATAAAATATCATGATGATAAGAAGGAATATCTTCAAATAACAGTATTCCATGTTGATTTTCGTATAAAACACCGATATATGATTTATCACCTAATAGCTCCTTTTTCGATATATTTCCAGAGATTTGAACATAAGGTCTTGTTATTTTACTGGGTTCTTTTTGAATGCATAATAGATGTTCAATTTCATCTTGTTTTAGTTCTGGTACAAAATAGTAAATATTTTTTAATAATTCTGTCTTATTAAGATTTTGCTTTTCAATCAAATACATTGAATGTTTTCCCGCAATCATAGGGAATAATTTTATAAGTGCTTTGGGTATTTTAATATTCTCGATATTTTTTTGTTCAATGGTAATAGCGGAATAACCTTTAGAAATAAAAAGATTGTTTACTAAAATATCTTTAATGTTATGAAGAAAAATATATTCCAAATCCTCAAATTGTAAAGATTCATAATAATGTTTTTTTGATAATACAATTTTTTTAAATCCATTCTCTCTTGCTTTTTGAATATATTTATAAAAATCTTCAACTTTTTCTAAATCCCCTAACAAGGATAGTTCAGCTAAAAAAAGTGTCTGTTCTATGGGCTCAAAAATTTTTGTATATTCTTTATGAATTGATAAAAAAATAGACATAAAAATGGCAAAATCTAAATGATTTGTGTATTGCTTTATATTGCAGGATGAAATATTTACATGAATATTTTCGTAAGGTAAATAGATTTGATTAATGGCAAAAATTGTTTGCAATTTCGTTGCAAGTTCAATACTTTTCTGATGGGATAAACCAAGAACTTTTATGTTAGGTATACCTT
This sequence comes from Leptospiraceae bacterium, assembly GCA_041640315.1. Classification (GTDB taxonomy): domain Bacteria; phylum Spirochaetota; class Leptospiria; order Leptospirales; family Leptonemataceae; genus SKYB61. The sequence goes on along the minus strand of JBEQAN010000002.1, from coordinate 10,642 downwards.
TTCTAATAACGCATTGAATGGAAATTTTTTTATAATTGATGTGATTTTCGTTAAACAATGACTTTACAGTAAATAACTTCACATTAATTAGAACACTACTATGTTTAAAAATTTTGTACTATTTTTTTCTTTCGTGTTTTTATTTTTTTGTAAAACTCAAATTGTTAAAAAAAAGGAATTAGAAGCCTGGAATAAAGAGATAATGAAATCCCATTATGTAACTATAAATGATCTTTATTTATACGAATATAATTTTAAAAAGAAAGAATTTGAAAAAATCACTTCTAACATCATAATTAAAAAAACTACTCCCGTTAAATTAGAGTTGGAATCAACAGATGATTGGTTAAGGATTCGAGCATTTGATTTAAATAATACAAAAAAAGAATATTTAGGGGATGTAATATTTTACATTACAATTCAAGAAGATAGTAAAAATATTCCATCAGATGAAATTAAATCCATTATTTTTAATTTTATAAATATGAATTTCAAGAATTAATATCAAAAAATTTAAATTTTTACTTTATGAAAAAAATATATTGCCATGCCGATAAAAAGATTATGTATAATTTGAAAGGATTTTATTTTTTTGTTATATTTTTCTGTTTGTTCATTTTTTTTTCATATCTTAAAGCAGAAAATGAATCTCACAATATGGAAGAAACAGATGAAATCGACATGGAGATTATGAAATATATAAAAAGATTAGAGGGAGAAAAAGATCGAGATGAAGAAATTCTTAATAAAATTTTCGGTCCGCCCTTAAGTGAAGATTTTAATCATGAATTAATACCTAAAAAAAATCAAGAATTTATTTTCAATAATATCACTGATAAAGAAATCGATGAAAGGCTAAAAAAAACAGCAATTAAAACATATATAGTGAAACAAGGAGACACCCTTTTTGCAATAGCAAAAGAACATCAAATGAACTTACAAGAATTATATCAACTTAACCCAGATCTTATCAATCGACCATTGTATATTGGAGATGTCATTAAAGTTAAAGATAATCTACAAAATCAAGATAAAAAAAACTGGCTTGAAAGAGAGGAAATTGAGTATAAAGAAACCAAATATCAAATAAAGAAAGGGGATAATTTATATTCTATAGCGAAAAAGTTTGGGACAGATATTCAGACCATAAAAAAATTAAACGGATTTACAAATAAAACCATTTTAAAACCAAATCAAACTATAATTGTAAACAAAGTAAAAATCATTAAAAATTATAAAGTGAGAAAGTTATTTATTAAACCTGTCGAAGGTGAAATTACTTCTGGATTTGGTTATCGAAGAAATCCCTTTATTCCTACTCTTAGACATTTTCATAAAGGTATAGATATTGGAGCAGAAATTGGAACACCCATTTTAGCAGCAAGAGACGGACTAGTAATTTTTTCTGGAAGGATGGAAGGTTTTGGAAATTGTATATTTATTCGACATCAAGAAGGTTATATTACAGTATATGGTCATAATAAGATAAATTACGTCAAGGTAGGAGATATTGTAAGACAAGGTCAAGTGATTGGAGAAGTGGGGAGAACAGGCTTTGCAACCGGACCTCATTTACATTTTGAAGTTCGAAAGCTTCATCAACCCATAAATCCTATCTATGCTTTGAATTTAGAAGAGAAAATTGAATTGTCAATCAGAAGAGTTGCTCTTAAATAGAAAAATATGACCACTCTTTTAATTAAGTTAAATCGTAATATATTTATCATTATCTTATTAAGCGTAATTTTTTTATCCTTTTCACTTGCTTACCTTACATCCATATCTTTAAGTTATATATTTATGACTAATTTGCAGAGTTCTGTGAAATTATCTAATACAAAAAAACAATCCTCTGTATCTATACCAATGCCCCAAAAAAGATCGTATGAAGAATTTGAATCTGTTTTAAGTGGTAATTTATTTCAAATCAACCTTGGTTTAGGAACTGAACTAAGCGAACAATCACCAGTAGAAGTAAAAGAGATTGAACTTCTTGGGGTATTGGCTGGTGATCCTACTTTTGCACGAGCTCTCATCAAAGTTAAAGATGAAAATACTATACGAGAGTACAGTATAGGAGAAATGGCCGGTGGTAATAAAATATTAAAGATTTATTATAATTCTATTTTAATTCTAAGAGGAAATAGAGAAATTGAATTACTCGTTGGTGATGATACTTCTAAGGGAGTAGAAAAAACAGTAAAAACCGAAGAACTTCCAAGTAAACCCTCAGCATCTTCTAAGGAACAAAAAATTAGTATTAAAAGAAGTAGAGTGATTCAACTTACACAAAATCAAGCCCAGCTTTATGAAAATAAATTTACCCCTATTACGAAAGATGGTAAGATTCTTGGAATAAAAATGGTCTATGTACCCAACAATAATTTCTTATTTGAATTGGGAGCAAGAAGTGGAGATATCATTAGAAGAATTAATGGTCAACCATTGGATAATATGAATAAACTCATGGAATTATGGCAAAATATTCAAACATTAAATCAAGTAACCGTAGAAGTAGAAAGAGGTGGGAAGATTATTCCATTTGAAATTATCATCACTGAATAAAAAGGAATATTATTAAGATCTAAAAATAAGATTTCCGATAAATCATATAATGAAAATTAAAAACGTTAGAATATCTCTCTATTTATTAATTTTATTATTTCCATTTAATAATCCATTATTTTTGCAAGAAATGAAAGATGTTCCCAGAGGAATGTTTGTACCTAACTTCAGAGATGTAGAGATTCAGGATTTTCTAAAAACTATGGCACAGATTACAAAAAAAAATATTTTAATCGATGATTCTGTTAAAGGTAAGATTACAGTTGTTGCCTATAAACCCTTACCAGTTAGCGAAGCTTTACAATTTTTAAAATCAATATTAGAAATTCGTGGGTTCACTGTAGTGGAAGAGGATGGGTTATTAAAAGTCTATAAGAAAAAAGAAGCAGAAAATGTTTCTTCTATAAAAGAAGATATTAGTAAAACAGAGAGAGATATTATCACTAGAATTTATAAAGTTCCTAAGACAGTAGGTATAAGAGAAGTTGCAGATCTCTTTCGAAAACTTGGGGGGAATGAAATCACTGTAAATGAATTTCCATCTTCCAGTTCCATCATTTTAAGTGGATATGCCCCGGTCATAAAACGTATTTTGGATATTGCTGAACAAGTAATTCCCAAGGAAGATATAAAATTACAGTCTGTTGAAACGGAAGGTGTTCATATGTATCAAGCTAAGCATTTACAAGCAGAAAGCTTAGCGAATGTATTAGTGAAACTTGAAAATCCAGTTTTACAAACAGATACTAAGGATGCAAAAACCCCCACAAAAATTAAAGCGGTATCACATAAAGAATCCAATACCATTATTGTAATGGCAAGTAGGGAGGAATGGAATGAAATAAGAAAAATTATTGAAACCTTAGATCAACCAAGAAAACAAATTTTACTTGAAGTATTGATAGTAGAAATCTCTGGTCAAGATATAAATGATTTTGGAATTGATTGGCGTTATGTTGGACCGAATGCGGGCTATACTCAATTTAACTCTGGACTTGCAATAGAAGGAAATCTTATTGATGATAAAGGAAATATTACTGGAAACAACACCTTAGCTGGCTTTAGTATAGGTTTTTTACAAAAAGGTGGTGATATTTTGGGAATTTTTAATGCGAATGTATCTAATAGAAATTTTAATGTTTTATCATCTCCACAGGTTTTAACATTGGATAATCAAGAAGCAGAAATTAATGTGGGTCAGGATGTTCCAGTAAAAACACAGGAACGAACAACGGGTGGAGGAACCGCCGAAGCAACCGTCAATTCCTTTGAATATAGACCAGCTGGTATAAAACTAAAGTTTACTCCTCATATCAATCCAGAAAATAAAATCAATTTAGAACTATTTACAGAAGTGACGAACATAGAAGGTGGAATTACTGCTGGTGTAAATCCTGTATTTAGTAAAAGAAATGTAAAAACTTTTATTAATGTAGACAACAAGCAAACCATTGTTATAGGTGGACTTGTTGCAACCGAAAAATTAAAGGCAATACGAAAAATTCCTATTTTAGGTGATATTCCTTTACTTGGATTTTTATTTAGAAGAACAACTTATACAGAGAAAAAAACGAATTTAATGGTTTTTCTTACACCTATGATTTTAGAAGAAAAAGAATTAGCGGATAAATTAACCAATACTAAAAGAGAACATCAAGAATTAGACTATAAAAAAACCACAGAAAATATCCATTTATGGCCTCAAAAATATTCAAAATCAAAAGAAGAAATCTATCAAGAAAATCTAAAAGAACAACCTATAAACTTAGACCGAGAGAAGAAAAATAAACAAAAAGAAAATATTTCTTTGGAAAAAAAAGAAAATGTGGAGTTGAAAGAGAATCAGAAAAATGAAATTGACAAAGAAAATCCTTATCTAATAGAATCTAAATAGAGTATGAAAAAACAACTGGGAGAATTACTATTAGAAGAAGGTATCATAGATAGAGAAGAATTAAATGAAGTACTAAAAATAAAAGAAAAATCTAATCTAAAACTCGGGCAGATTTTACAAAAAAAGGGGCTTGCTAATGAAAATGATATTTTAAGAGTGATTGCAAAACAATATGGATACGAATTTTATCCAAAGTTAGAATTTCATCCAGATCCCATTTTTCAGAAATTTCCTGTATTTATTATTGAAAAATTTAGAATGGTTCCTTTTCGGTATAATCCAGCTAAAAATCAAATATATATTGCAATTTCAAACCCAGAAGAACTTCATTATCAAGATGATGTAAGAAATCTATTAAAAAGTTTTAAACTACATTTTGTAATGGCTCCGGAATCAGAAATTCTTAGAGTATATCATACTCATTTCCAAAAAGTCTCTGCTGAAGATGTTGTAGAGGGCATGGAGGATGAATATTCGGAATTTTCTCAACTTGATGATACCTTAGATTTAGCTAATGAAGCCCCTATTATAAGAATGGTTAATGCAATTTTAACCCAAGCAGTTCAAGAGAGAGCTTCTGATATTCATATTGAACCTTATGAAAAAAACTTTGTTGTTCGCTTTAGAATTGATGGAATTTTACATAAACGTTTATCTCCTCCTAAGGTAGCTCATGCGGGAGTGGTTTCGAGAATTAAAATTATGGCGAACTTAAATATTGCGGAAAATCGATTACCACAGGATGGACGAATCAAAATTAAACTATCTGGAAAAGATATTGATATTCGTGTTTCGACACTCCCAACTAGACATGGCGAAAAGGTGGTAATGCGACTTTTAAACAAATCAGATATTGAATTTAATTTATATAATTTGGGGATTTATGATGATATTTTAACAGAAATAAAAAAAATCATTTCCCAAACAAATGGTATCATCCTCGTAACAGGTCCTACTGGTTCGGGAAAATCAACAACCTTATATGCAATTTTAAAAGAACTTAATAAAGAATCAGTAAACATTACAACCGCAGAAGATCCCATTGAATATGAGTTAGAAGGAATAACACAAACACAAGTGAATGAAAAAATTGGTTTAACCTTCGCAAATATACTAAGAACAATGCTTCGTCAAGATCCAGACATCATTATGGTGGGAGAAATTCGCGATCAGGAAACAGCACGTATAGCTATACAAGCTGCCTTAACAGGACATTTAGTTCTTTCTACCTTACATACCAACGATGCACCTTCTGCTGTAACAAGATTAGTAGATATGGGGATTGATCCTTATTTAATTACAAGTAGTGTGAGAGCTGTAATTGCTCAAAGGTTAGTAAGAGTAAATTGCGAAAACTGTAAAAAAGGTTATACTCCTTCTATGGATGTTTTAGAAGATCTTGGATTGGAATTGTCTCAATTAAAAAATAAAAAAATTTATAAAGGTGTGGGTTGTGAAAAATGCGTACATACAGGATATCTTGGACGAACAGGAATTTATGAATTTATGAAAATGACACCTGCTATTCAGAAAGGTGTTTTAAAAGGATTGGATGCGGAATCTCTTAAAGAAATTGCTTTAAAAGAAGGTTTGATTACTTTACTTGAATATGGCAAAAGAAAAATCATTGATGGTATTACAACCCCAGAAGAAGTATTAAGAGTTTGCTAATGCCAGTTTATAAATATACTGCTATAAACACAAAAGGAAAGTTAATAAAAGGCATCGTAGATGCAAATTCCCCTACACAAGTTAGACGTATTTTAAAACAACAGAATTTATTCGTAAAAACTATAGAAGAAGATATAGAAAAACGTGAAAGAGAATTATTCCCGTTCTTAACAAAGATTTTGTATCGCGTTCCAAGAAAGGATGTGGCTCTTTTTGCAAGGGAATTGGGAACATTATTGGATGCGGGTATACCACTCGATAAATCTTTGACCCATATTATAGAACAAACCGAAAATCTATATTTAAAAAAGGCTCTAATTGAAATAAAGGGTGATATTTTACAAGGAGAGTCCTTTTCTCGAGCGATAAGTAAACATCCTTCTATTTTTCCTGAAGTTTACTCGAGTTTGATTGAAGTGGGGGAGCAAACGGGTACATACGAAAGGGCATTATTACGTTTAGCAGATTTAGAAGAAGCAAATTTACGTTTAAGAAATAAAGTGATAACAGCTTTATTTTATCCGTTGATAATGTTATTCTTTCTTGGAGGAATCATGATATTTTTAATGTCTGTTGTGATTCCCCAAATTCAAGAAATGTTTGTTCAGCTCAATGTGGAGCTTCCTTTAATTACAAGAATTGTGATTGGGATATCGGATATCTTAGTTTCGTATAAAATCATATTTCCTATTGTAATTATATTTTTAATATATTATTTTTTTCAACGTTGGTATCAAACCTTAGAAGGAAGATTGAAGGTAGAACATACATTATTAAAAATTCCTATTTTAGGTACGTTGTTAAAAAAAGTTGTTTTAGCTCGATTTGCAAGAAATTTAGGTGTAATGTTGGAAAATCGAGTTCCTTTAATTACTGCATTACAAATCGTTTCTAAAATTGTTAATCATAAAATTTTTGAAAAAGAGATTTATGATGCTATTGAAAAAATTAAAGAAGGAGTAAAGATATCCGAAGCCTTTCAAAATTCAATTATCATGACTTATATGGTAAAAGGTATGATATCTGCTGGTGAATCTACTGACAATCTTGCGAATATGATTTTAAAGATTGCTGATATAATTGATGACGAAGTAGATGCAACGATTCAAAGATTTTCTACTCTTATAGAGCCAGCAATGATTGTTTTGATGGGTGGTTTAATCGCTATTATAATGTCAGCGATATTGCTTCCAATTTATAATTTAACGAAGTATATAGAAATTTAATAAAAAAAAGTTGTAAAAATATATTGAACAATTTTTTTTTAAAATTATGAAAATAAATAAAATATTCAATTATAGAAAAGGTTTAACTTTATTTGAATTGGCGTTAGTACTTTTAGTTCTTGGGATTATTATTGGTATTGTTTATGCGAACCTTGATATTGGGGTTGTTGATAAAGCTAAAAAGTTAAAAATTAAACAAGTTCAATCAAAACAAATCCCAGTATTAATTCAAAGGTTCGAAGAAGAAGTTGGTCCTTTATCAGAAGGTGACAGCTTGGAAATATTAACTAAAAATCACGAAAATACCAGTTGGCAGCCAGTAGATCCAGAAATTTTAAAAGATCCCTGGAATCGTTTTTATGTAATGTGTTCAGATACCCAAGCAAATTTACATATCTGTAGTTATGGTAAAGATGGTAATGTTGGAGGGGAAGGAGAAAATCAAGATTTTTATTTAGATGATCCGTCCAGTTGGCCAAATTGGTTAAAATAAGCTAAATTTCAATTTCATTTCATGCGTTTTAGAGGATTAACAATAGTCGAAATGGCTATTGTTCTTTTTATTATGTCTTTAATGTTAATAATAGTTTTTTCTCTTGTTAGAACATTTTCAGTGTTTAAAACTACCCAAGATGAAGCAGAGATCTTAAAAGATATGTATATGTTTGCAAAGCGTTCTGCGATAAAATCTGGACAAATTGTATATATGGATATAAATATAGATGAAAACAAATATATAATTTATCGAAAAGAAAGAAAAGAAGAATTAAAAGATCAAATCTTAGTAGAGAGAAATTTATTTTTTACAAATAAAATTATATATTTAAAACTTCATTCGGGAAAAAAAATTGATTATGGTAAGGTGACAATATATTTTTATCCCCAAGGTTTTAATGATGAAGTATCTATATATCTTGGTTCAGGAAATCATATAAAAAAGACAATTATTTTTCCGCGATATGGTAGATATAGTATTATAAAAAGTGGAGTATTTGAAGATATGGATACAACAGAAAAAATCTTAGAAGAGGATAAAGGTGCAAATTTCTAAAATTAAGTTTAAAAAAGGTGTTTCCTTGTTTGAGGTGGGACTTGCCTTAGGTGTTGCTGCTACTTTGGCAGTTTCAACCCTTGGTTTAGTTTCCTCTGCATATCAGATGCAGGGGAAAGCTCAAAAATTGGAACTTTCTGCAAACTTAGCAAGTATAAAGATGACACAAATTTTAAGTATGCCAGAACTAGAAAATACAAATCAAAAGGGAACCTTAGATATAGCTTTATATAAGGGTTTTGAATATCAAATCTTAATAAAAGAAGAACAAATAGATCTAGCTCAAGTTGCACAATCCGGATCATTGAATTTTAATGTTCCTATTGATGATCAATTACCAGCAGGAGTACAAAATTACAAAGGGAAAGAAAAAATGGGACAAAATATAACGGAAACTGGTGGACTCGTGCCGGTATATAGAATCAAAATTATAATTACCTATCCACTCGATAACAAAGGAAACAAAGGAACTTACGAAGTAGAATCCTTTAAAGCAGTAAAGAAATTATAAACAATGAAAAGTAAATGTATTAAAATACGACGCGGATTTACTTTAATTGAGTTAGCATTAGTAATTGCTACGATGTCAGTATTATTTATTGTTTTATTTAGTGTAAATTTTACGGTTTCAAGAATTTCTAAGAAAACAACCCCTCTTAGTTTCAATCGTTCGCAAGCTTTATTAACATTAAATATGATCCAAAATGCTATCCGAATGGCATATTTTTTCCCAGACGTTGATAGAACGGTTTTTTTTGGGAAAAGTAATGGATTTGAAGGTCAAAGAAGTGATCAATTGACATTAACTGCTTCCAGTAAAGGTTCTTTTATGGCGGGAGGGGGTATTGTAAAAGAAATCTCTTTTTATTTGAAGGATAATGTTCTTTACATTCGAGAAGATCAAATTGTCGATGAACAACCCTATGTAGGGGGTAGTCACTACAAATTATTAGAAAATGTTAAATCCTTTAAGCTTGATTATTCCCTGAATGGTATTGATTGGCAGGATAATTGGAGTTCCAAAGCCACTAGAAGAATTCCCAGACTTGTAAGAGTTCAAATCATTTTGGATAATGAAGGCAAACAAGAAACCTACGAAACCATAGCCATCCCCGGATTTTATTTAAGATAAGCTTAGTAAATGAAAAAATCCATGAGATTATTAACACTATCTTTTTGAGACTTGATGGGATAAAATTTCATATAATTGTGAATCTGGAAAGATCAAAATTTTTTTATTAAATTAGAAAATCTTTAATCATATTTATTTTTTAAAGGTATATGGAAAATTTTCTAAAGTAGTTTTAATTTTTCAAAAAATGTGTTTTAAATTAAGATAAAATACGTTTAAATAAATGAATCCTCCGATCCATATTACCTAAAGCGTAATGCCATGGTATATGGGCGATAGGGTAAAAACAGAAATGTTTTTGCCTGCCGGATTGCAAAGGAGGTTTTTACATGCCTTTAGCTTTTAGTGATTTTACAATAGAAAATGATTTACTACCCAATAGTCCAGCTGAACTTAGGGATTCCTATGGTAGAACTTTTCAAACCTTAAGGTTAAGTTTACTTCCTGTTTGTAATTTTCATTGTATTTATTGTAAAACTCATGATGAGAAAGTCAGCCTTCTAGTTCAACCCCCTAAATTTTTTTTAAAACGTGTGAAAAAAATCTTAAATGAAATTTCAATAAAAAAGATTCATTTAACAGGTGGTGAACCCACCTTATATCCCTATCTCGTGGAAATTATTGAGGGTCTGAAAAATCTTGGTATCCCACAGGTTTCTATTACTACCAATGGTACATTATTAGATAAAAAATTACATCATCTTATCAAAGCTGGGCTCGATAGCATTAATTTATCTTTGGATGCAATCGACGATGAAATACTTAAAAAAATGGGTACTACAAAATCATTTAATTTCTATGATAAATTGATTCATAAAGTCTTAGAATATCAAATAAAACTAAAAATTAACTCTATCATCTTAAAGGATTATAACCACCATCAAATATTACAACTATTAGAATATTGTGGCAAAAAAGGAATACCGATTCGTTTTTTAGAATACATGATGATGGGAGTATTAAAGGATATTCACGAGAAACGTTTTTATAGTATGAATGATATTTTACATGATATAACAAAAAAATATAACATCAAACCCATTATACGAGAAAAACACTCTACTGCAATTTATTGGAAAACGGATACAAATTATTTATTCGGT
>JBEQAN010000001.1:968-22134 GCA_041640315.1 Leptospiraceae bacterium | reverse complement strand
ATTTGAAAACTGGATTCAAGATCCTATCAACCCCTTTTCTTTTATAGATTTTAAAAGAAATGTTTTAAATATTTTTCCTTTTTTAGAAACTTATCAAAACAAAAAAATCAAAAATGTACTTATTATAACCTCTGGAACACCCCTATCAATCATCTTAGGCACAATTTTTAATTTCAATGATATTCAATCTTTAAACTGGATGAAATATATATATAATACTTCTATTTCTTTGATTCATTTGAAAAAAGACGAATATTTCAAATTACAACCTATATCTATTAATTATTGTCCTCATTTAAATTTGAGTGAGTATACTTTGTTATAGTATATCAAACGCTTTTAAAGATTTATACATAATTTGTATAGACATAATAATCATTCCTGCTAAAGGAACAGCGATTACCATTCCAAAGATTCCAAACCAACTTTGAAAGGTAATCAGAGCTAATATTGCAATAATAGGATGAACATTGACAGATCTAGCTAAAATAACAGGTTGTGTAAAGACATTATCAATGAATTGAGCAAATCCAAATACTAATAATGCAAGAGGAATAGAGGAAATATCACTAATTGCCGCAACCAAAAGAATCGGCATAAGCCCCATTATAGGTCCTATGTAAGGTACGATATTAATAAAACTCGCAAAAACCCCCAATGCTACTCCATAAGGGATATTGATGATGATTAACCCTGGAATTAAGACCAAACTTAAAATCAAAATTTGAGTTAAAATCCCCTTTAAATATGAAACTATACCGAATCGAACATTATAAGTGATCATTAATGTCATTTCAAAAAAACGATTGGGAACAAGAGACATTAAATATTGATAGATCTCATCTCCTTGCAACATAAAGATGAATAATAAAATAGGTGTTACAACTAAAAAGGTTAAAATATTAGGGATAATATTAAACAAATTGATTGATTTTAATGGTGATGTCAAAATATTTACAATCCAGTTTAAATCTAATCGAATAAAATCATAATTTTCTGGGAAAAGATGTCCATAATGCTTTTTTATTAACTCGATTAGTTCTGGTAATTTACTTATAATATACTTAAAAAGTTCATAAAATTTATTCACTTCTTCTATTACAAATGGTAGAACTAAATCAATCAATATGTATATTCCAAGAATCACACCGAGTAAAGTCAAAATGACACTGAAGATTCTTGGAATTCCTATACTTTCAAAGAAATAAACAACGGGGTTTAACATTAATGACAATAAAAAAGCAATGGTAATATGTAGGATTAATTCCTTAATTCCATAAATCACAAATACTAATAATAATAAGATTAATAATATAAACAAAATTCGAACTATTTGGACAGCTATATTGATCTTTTTCATAATACTTAGATGTTTAATGTTTTCTCAAGCAATTCGTTAGTTTTAATTAAACGCTCTCCAATAATTGTTGAAATATTATACAAAAAAATTGTACTAATGTGAGGACTTCTTTTCATTAAAATCTTTAAATCTGGATTAAAAAAACCTAATAAAGTTGTTGGTTCTAAAGCGATGGCAGATGCAGAACGTGGTTTATCGGTTATTAAGAGGGAAATTTCTCCAAAAAAATCACCATTTTCAAGTGTAGATAGTATAGTTTTGTGTTGTTCTTTTTCTTTAAAAATTTGAACTTTCCCTTCTATAATTATATACATTCCCATCCCTGGTTCACCCTCTCTAAAAATATATTCATTTTTTTTATAAAATCTTTGATGGCATCTTGAACGTATAATTTTTAGACTTCTTTTAGGAATATTTGAAAACAACGGAAGATTCCCCATAATTTTAATTTGTTCATTGATTGGATCCTCTTTTGTAAAAGATATTTTTTCCCAAAATGGTAGAAGAAATTCTTTAATGTTAATTTTTTTCATAAGAATTTATCACAGTTATAAAATAATCCTTACTAATGCAATATTTTTTTAATAGACATTAATAATAACTAAAAAAAATTAGTATATGCGGGATGTAGCGCAGGGGTAGCGCATCTGTTTTGGGAGCAGAGGGTCGCAGGTTCAAATCCTGCCATCCCGAAAAAAATAAGCGTCAGTAGCTCAGCTGGATAGAGCAGCGGCCTTCTAAGCCGTTGGTCGGGGGTTCGAATCCTCCCTGGCGCGATTATGGCGGACGTAGCTCAGCTGGTAGAGCGCCAGATTGTGGCTCTGGTGGTCGCGGGTTCAAATCCCGTCGTTCGCCCCATTTTTTATTGACATTTATAAAAGTTAAAAAAAACTAATTCTCCACATAAGCATAAGCGAGTGTGGTGGAATTGGTAGACACACCAGATTTAGGGTCTGGCGCCCAATCGGGCGTAAGGGTTCAAGTCCCTTCACTCGCATTTGCGGGAATAGCTCAGTGGTAGAGCGTCTCCTTGCCAAGGAGAAGGTCGCGGGTTCAAGTCCCGTTTCCCGCTCCATTGTCAAAATTTTCCCATATGTAATGTTTTAATGTTTTTTAAACTTGCAATAATATCAAATCTTAAAATTTTATCCAAAATATAATTTCTTAGTAACTTAGGATTCTTCCATGGAATATACAATAAAAGTAATAGAACCAACTGTAGCTCAAGTTCATTTTAAAACGAATAAAGAAGACCTTGATATTGCTTTTGAAAAAGCATATAAAAAAGCAGCGAAAAAACTTAAATTACCTGGCTTTCGCGTTGGTAAAGCACCAATTGATTTGGTAAAAAAGCAATTGGGAGATAGTGTATTAGAAGATGCAATTGAAATTTTATTAATTGATACATACAATAGTGTTTTAGAGCAATTAAAACCAAAACCAATCAGTTTACCCATCTTCAATATCGTTAATCTTGATAAATCAAATGGGGTAGAATTTACTGCAGAATATGAATTTTTACCAGAGATTCATCTAACAAAATATAAAAAGATAAAAGCTAAAATGTATGAATTAGAAGAAGATCCTACTTTAATTGATGAGATTTTAAATACATTAGCAAGTAGAAATCCCATCTATTTACCAAAGGAGTTCGAAAATGAATCAAAAAATGTTATAGAAGAGGGGGATCTCGTTTTAATTCATTTAAAAATTTTTACAGAAAATGGAAATAAATTATTATATGAAAAAGAAGAATACTATGTTGAACTTTCAGGAACAAATTCCCTTTTTCCAGAGATAAAAAATCATCTCTTAGGAAAAAAAGTCAATGATGAATTTGAATTTAAAACCAAGATGGGACAGTCGAAAGAATTTAAAAAGGCATCTAATAAAGTTGTCCACATAAAAGGAAAAATCTTAGAAATAAAATATAAAGCTATTCCAAAAATTGATGATGAATTTGCTAGAATGTTTCAATATGAATCCTTAGAGGCTTTTAAGAATGCAATAAGAGAAGAGATTTTATCACAATCAAATGAATATATAAAAAATCATACCATAACGGAAATTATAAAAGAAATGATTGAAAGAGAACCTTTCGAAATTCCAGATGTTATTGTAAGACAAGAATTGAAGACAAGATTAGAAGATATTGGCAATAGACTTTTTTTACAAAATGTAACTCTTGAGCATTTAGCTTCGATAATGGGTAAGACACCAGAAGAATTAGAAAAAGAACTTAGAGAAAAGATTATTATGGATTTAAAAATTGATATGGTGTTAGAGAAGTTAATTGAATTAGAACATATAGAAGCAACTCCAGAAGAGATTTCTGAAGAGATTAAAAATCAATATGGAACTTATTTTTCATCTGAAGAGAAGTTAAAAGAATTGGAAAAAAATGCGAAGGTTTTAAATTCTGTCATTCCTTTAATAAAAAGAAGAAAAATTACAAAATGGATACTTGAAAATTCAGATATTAAAAAAGGAGAAAGGATTTCTACAAGAAAGTTATATGAAGAAAAAAAAATAAAGATTCTATAATATTTTTATATTGACTTTATATTTAAAATATGATTAATTAATTTTTAAAAATAATAAATTTTTATTTCAAGGAGTAGATCTGTATGTCTATACCATATGTTTTAGAGCAAACCCCGAGAGGAGAAAGACAATACGATATATATTCCAGGTTATTAAAAGATCGAATTATTTTTCTTGGAAATGTCATAGATGATTACTACTGTAATATCATTATAGCCCAATTACTTTTTTTGGATGCAGAAGATCCCGACACGGATATTTATTTATATATTAATTCGCCGGGAGGTTATATTTCATCTGGTTTGGCGATTTATGATACGATGCAATATATTAGAGCAGATATTCGAACCATATGTGTAGGACAAGCATCCAATATAAGTTCTCTACTTCTCGCTGCTGGTACAAAAGGAAAACGCTCCGCTTTACCAAATTCGCGAATTGTAATGCATCAGCCTCTTGGTGGTGTTAGTGGTCAATCAAAAGATATTGAATTACAAGCTAAAGAAATTTTAGAAATAAAAGAACGTTTAAATCGTATTTATGCATTACATACTGGAAAACCACTTGAACAAATTGAAAGAGATACAGATCGCCTTTTTTTTATGAATGCCCAACAAGCTCAAGAATATGGTATTATTGATCATGTTATTAAACCAAATGAAAATAAGTTAAAAAAATTAACTGAATCCGTCAATCCAACGTAAGAGGTCTGAATGGATACAAAAAAAAAGAAAAAAGAAAACTTACACTGTTCCTTTTGCGGAAAAGAACAAGAACAGGTAAAAAAATTAGTAGCTGGACCAGGCGTTTATATCTGTGATGAATGTATTGAATTATGTAATGAGATTATTTCAGAAGATAATAATTCAAGTGATATTGTTGACGATAAAATAAGGAATATTCCTACTCCGAAAGAAATAAAAAGTGTATTAGATGATTATGTAATAGGTCAAGAGGAAGCAAAGAAAATTTTATCTGTTGCTGTATATAATCACTATAAAAGAATTTATGCTCCAAAAAGCAAAAATCAAGACTTAGAGATCGATAAATCCAATATATTGTTAATTGGACCAACGGGTTCGGGAAAAACTTTACTTGCTCAAACCTTAGCAAGATATTTAAAAGTTCCTTTTGCTATTGCGGATGCAACATCTTTAACTGAAGCGGGATATGTAGGAGAAGATGTAGAAAATATCTTACTTCGTTTAATTCAAAATGCAAACAATGATATAAAATTAGCAGAAAAAGGCATAGTATACATCGATGAAGTAGATAAAATCTCAAGAAAATCTGAAAATCCCTCCATTACAAGGGATGTTTCTGGAGAGGGTGTACAACAAGCATTGTTAAAAATTATTGAAGGGACTATCGCAAATGTTCCACCTCAGGGCGGTAGAAAACATCCACATCAAGAATTTTTACAAATTGATACAAGAAATATATTGTTTATTTGTGGTGGTGCCTTCGTAGGATTGGAAGATATCATTGCAAAACGATTAGGTTCTCGTTCCATTGGTTTTGGAAGAGAAACGTTGGTAAAAGATGTAAAAAAAATGGATAGATCAGAAATTTTAAGGCATGTTGAGCCTGATGACTTAGTAAAATTTGGACTGATTCCTGAATTCATTGGAAGATTACCAGTAATTGCTACTCTTGATGAATTGGATGTAGAAACACTAAAAAGAATTTTTACAGAACCAAAGAATTCTATTTATAAACAATATAAAAAAATTTTTGAAATGGACAATGTAGAGCTTATATTCGAACCAGAAGCCATTGAAGAAATAGCAAAGAAAGCAATTGAAAGAAAAACTGGTGCTCGTGGTTTAAGAAGTATTGTTGAGAGAATTATGTTAGACTTGATGTATGAAATACCTTCACGAAATGATATTGAGAAAGTAATTGTAACAAAAGAAGTTATTACTGAAAATGTTCCACCAAAAATAATCTTAAAAGAAGAGGAAAGAAAAGATAAGGAAAGTGCATAGTTTTTTTAAATCATCGATTAACAATATTACCCCTATTAATAGGCTTATGCTAAAGCCTTAACAAACATCGATTTATTCCATGATTCTTTGTATGAATTTTAAATTACGATTCAAAAATGTAGTTGCGCGAATACCATGAAATTTTTAAAGAGAAAGAATGAAAATTGATAACAAAGTTGTTTGGATTACTGGTGCATCATCTGGTATAGGACGAGCTTTGGTAAAAACATTTGCTAAGTATAATTGTAATCTAATTGTTACAAGTCGAAATGAAGAGGCCTTAAAAGAATTAAGGCAAGAAATATCTTATCCAGAAGAGAAATTTTTTATTGCAACGTTTGACTTAACAGATTATAAAAATATTCATTTATTAGTTCAAAAAGTTATATCTAAATTTGCGAAGATAGATATTCTTATAAATAATGCGGGTGTAACACAACGCTCACTTGCAAGTGAAACACAATTAGATGTAACAGAAAAGATTTTTGCTTTAGATTTTTTTGCACCCCTTCAAATTACAAGATTGTTATTAAATCATATGAATGAACCGAGCTATATTGTAGTAGTTTCGAGTGTTGCTGGAAAATTAGGTTCACCATATCGTTCTTCTTACTCTGCTGCAAAACATGCATTACACGGCTATTTTGATTCTTTAAGAGCAGAACTTTATAAAGAGAATAAAAAAATAGGGGTGTTAATAGTATGTCCAGGGTTTGTAAAAACTAATATTTCTTTAAATGCTTTAAAAGGAGATGGAACAACTCATAATAAAATGGATGAAGGCATTCAAAAAGGATTAGAGCCGACTTATATTGCAAAGAAAATCATCAGAGCAATAGAAAACAATAAAGAAGAAATTCTTATTGCTGGTACTAAAGAGAAATTTGCAGTATTTTTAAAACGTTTTTTCCCTTCTCTCTTATCAAAAATTTTAGCAAGAGCAAAAGTGACTTAAAGAGATATAAAGGAAATTTATTTTTTATATTGAATCATTAATAAAATAATATAGTAAATTTCTTTAATTTATACAATACAAAAAGTTAATTAAATTTACAAAAAAAGATTTTAATGATTCGCTAAGTATTTTGGATTTTATTTAAAAATAGATTTATTTATTATGAAAATATAAATTATAAAACTATAAACTAGTGTTTTAAATCTAGTAAAAGACCACGAATTTCTTTAAGATTTCTTAGTATTTCAAAAGCTGTATTTTGTTTAGATTGTAGGGCTAACATCATTTTATGTAATTTTATATCAATTACCTTTACATAAGACAATAAGATTTCTTTGCCAGTAGAAGACTTTCTTTTAATGGTTTCGAGCTTTAAATTTTTTTCGAGCAATAATTTTGCAATTTTTTGAACCATATTTTTATATTGTTCAAGAGTTTCTTCCGTTGGGGATTGAATTAATTTTCTCTCTACTTCTGGAAGTTGCAACCACAATTGATGTAACTCTGGTTCTTTTTTTTCTGGTAAGACTTCTTCTATCAATGATTGAAAGGTATTGATTTCGTTTTCTTTTTTGATTTTATTTTCTATTTTTTTCTTTTCTGTAGTTTTTTTTTGTTTAATAGTATTTATAAAATGATTATAATTTTTGTTTATATCAAGATTTGATTTAAATTGATTCTCTAGAATCATATTTCAAAATATCGGTATAATAAAAAAAATTTGATGGACTTTTCAATAAATTTTATCTAATTTCTTAGTAGAAGTTTATATTTTTTTAATTGACAAAGTTATAAATTTATACGTTTAAGTTAAAGCATTTTATAACAATAAAATTTTTATAAGTAAAAGGAATCCTATGCCGGACATTAATAATCCTTTGATCGTTCAATCAGATAGAACCATGCTACTTGAGGTACATAACGATAAATTTGAAGATTGTCGGGCATTTTGTAGTAGATTCGCTGAACTTGAAAAAAGTCCAGAGCATTTCCATACTTATAGAGTTACTCCTTTATCCTTATGGAATGCAGCTTCAAGTGGGATGACCGCTGAGGAAATTATTAGTGGTTTGGAACAATTTACAAAATATCCTTTACCAAAGAATGTTATTAATGAAATTAAAGAACAAATTTCACGATATGGAAAAGTAAAACTAATTAAAGAGGAGGATGGGGAATTATACATTATTTCAGAAGAACCAAACTTTTTAAAAGAAATTCTACACCATAGATCAGTACAAAATTTTATAAAAGAATTTAAAGATAATAGAATATTAATTTATAAAGAATATCGTGGACATATTAAACATGCTCTTATAAAAATAGGTTATCCAGTTGAAGATTTAGCAGGGTATGACGAAGGAGCAGCTTATAATTTTAATTTAAGGGCGATCACAAGATCTAATCGTAAATTTAGTATGAGGGACTATCAACGAAAGGCGATAGAAGTATTTCATGCAGGTGGTAGCCAATATGGTGGTTCTGGTGTGATAGTTTTACCATGTGGTGCTGGAAAAACCATAGTAGGGATTGGAGTAATGCAATTAGTTGGAGCATATACTTTAATCTTGGTTACAAATACACTCTCAATACGTCAATGGAAAAATGAAATTTTAGACAAAACTGATATTCCAGAAGAAGATATTGGTGAATATAGTGGGGAAAAAAAGGAGATTAAACCCATTACTATTGCTACGTATAATATAGTAACTCATAGAAAAAAGAAAGGTGGTGAATTTACCCATTATCATCTATTTAGCGCTGCGAATTGGGGACTAATTATTTATGATGAGGTACATCTTTTACCAGCTCCGGTATTTCGATTAACCTCTGAACTACAAGCAAAAAGGAGATTAGGTCTTACAGCAACCTTAGTAAGAGAAGATGGTTTAGAAGAAGATGTATTTTCTTTAATTGGTCCTAAAAAATTTGATATTCCATGGAAAGATTTAGAAAAACAGGCATGGATTGCAAATGCAAAGTGTATTGAAATTCGCGTAGAGATGGATGAAGAGTTAAGAGCCAAATATGCAGTTTCTGATGATAGGGAAAAATATCGTATCGCTTCTGAAAATCCAGCCAAATTAGATGCAATTAAAACAATCATGGAAGAGCATGGTAAAAATAATATTCTAATCATTGGTCAATATCTTGATCAATTAGAAACCATTGCAAAAAAGTTTAAATTACCAATTATTACAGGACAAACACCTCTTGCTGAAAGAGAGCGTTTATATAAAGCTTTTAAAGAAGGTAAAGAACCATGTCTGATTGTTTCGAGAGTGGCAAATTTTTCTATTGATTTACCCGATGCGCGGGTGGCAATCCAAGTAAGTGGTACATTTGGTTCACGTCAAGAAGAGGCTCAGCGCTTAGGAAGGGTACTTCGACCAAAGGGAGAAGATAATATGGCTTATTTCTATACAATCATAACAAGGGATACAACTGAAGAAGCATTTGCTCAAAATAGGCAGTTATTTTTAACTGAGCAAGGATATGAATATCAGATTTACACATATGAGGAATATTTAAAAATGAAAGGACATGCAAAAGAAATTATAACCCAAAGATAGAGGTACTAAATGAATGAAAAGACAATATTAATTACTGGTTCCACTGATGGCATAGGGAGAGAGTTGGCGATTAAATTAGTTCAGGATGGATATAATGTAATTATACATGGAAGAAGTAATCAAAAGTTAAATGAAACTCAAAAAGAGATTAAAAGAAGAACATCAAAAGAATGTAAAGCATATTTAGCAGATTTATCTAATTTTGAAGAAGTTCAGTACATGTGTAAAAATATAAAAAATGAAATTGAATCAATTGATGTGTTAATTCATAATGCTGGTACCTTTGAAAAATTCTATCAATCTAATAAAGATAATATCGAAAAAACCATGGCTGTAAACTATGTTTCTAATGTTTTAATGAATGAATTATTGATGAATTATTTCAAAAAAAATACAACCAAACGAAAAGAAAAAGATGAACCTCTAAGAATCATACTTGTAAGTAGTATTGCCCATCATAGCAGTAAGTTTTCTATTGATTACTGGTTTAAAATGGGAAGAAATTTTTATGATGCATATAAAGCGTATGCAAATTCTAAGATGGCTCAGATTATGTATTGTTATTATGTATCAGATTTTCTAAAGGATGATTATATTACTATAAATGCCCTACATCCCGGCGTCATTAATACAAAAATTTTAACCGAAAATTTTGGAATACAAGGAAGTCCCATCTCTGAGGGAATAGAAACACCTTATTATTTAGCAACATCAAAAGATGTGGCGAATGTTACGGGTAAATATTTCGTAAATAAAAAGATCGAAAAATCTGCCAATGATACCTATATTAAAGAATATCAAGAATTATTATATAAAAAAACTAAGGAAGTTATAAGTAAATATTTATAAAATACTTTTATAAATTAAATATAAAAGGTGTTGGAACTTCTTCTTTGTTCCATAACTAAGACCAATTTCGCAGGTTATATTATTACTAATATATGCATCATAAGTATCATTTAAAATTCTTTCTTTGACTACTTTTGTTGATGAAGTTGTGATTTCTGGATAAAAGATACCTTTATCGCCTGCAAAACCACAGCATTCTGAGGTTTGATTTATAACAACGTTTTCTGATATTTTATCTAAAACATTTTTGACGGTCTTAGATAGATTGAGCTTTTGTGTAGAACATAAATTTTGAATATAAATTTTCTTATATTTTTTTTTGAATTTTTCTGGAAATTGACTTTGTAGTAATTCTATCCACTGGCTAGAATCCATAATTTTGAATTTATGATATTCGTTATTTTTTAAAAATGCATAAGTACAAGAAGAATTATCAATAATAATTGGAACTTCTGGATTTAGAGAGTTTAATAATGAAGTAGTTTTTTGAATCATACTTTTTTGAGCGTTAAGAAGTCCTTTACTTTCATATGGTTGAGCACAACAGTATCCTGTAGTATCAATTACCTTTAAATGGATTCCTAATTTTTCTGCTATTTTTGGTATAAGCATAAATAAATCTAAATCTTCTTTAGCTCCAAGAACTCTTGAGAGACATGTAGGAAAGTAATAGAAATCGATATTATTCTTATGTTGATAATTTTTTATAAATTTATAATAGTTTGAATCAATTAATAAGTTTTTATAATAAACTGGTATTTTTACAAATTGGTTTATAAAAAAAGAAATTTTATCAATAGGCAAAATTTTATTTATATATCTTAATATTTTTAATTGGAAATGGATCAATTTTTCTAATTTTGAAAAATTTTGAACTGTCCATTCAGCAAATTTCAATTTCCACTTAGGATGATTTTTATTTAAAATTTCTTTTACGAAATTTCCGGTATTAATACTAACTGGACAAGGGATTTCGCATAAACCGCATTTTACACAGGTATCAAAGAAATGATATTTGAATTGATGATTATTATTAATGCTAAAAAAATTAAATCTTTCTTTTTCACGTTGTAAGATAATTCTTTTTCTTGGAGTTGAAGTGATATATCTACTAGGACATACATCTTCACAAAAGCCACATTCAATACATTTTTCAGCTAATTCATGGTTTTGGTATTTTACGTTATCTGTTAGAGGAGTTTGATTTTGTATAAATGAAGGAATGGTTTTTAAATTTTGGATATGAGCATTGGTATTTGGATTAATGATAACACCGGGATTAAAAATATTATCTGGATCTAATAGATTTTTTATTTCTTTCATGATATTATAAGCAAATTCACCCCATTCTTTTATAACAAATGGAGCCATATTACGACCAGTTCCATGCTCTGCCTTAAGAGAACCATGGTATTTTTCTACAACTAAAGATACAACATCTTTAATGAAGGCATCGTATTGTTCGATAAGTTCTTTGTGATCAAAGGCTTGGGTGATGACAAAGTGTAAATTGCCATCTTTTGCATGACCAAAGATGATAGCATTTTCGTAATTATGTTTTTTAAATAATTTTTGTAAATCAATAGTTGCATAGGGCAGTTCTTCGAGTGGGAAAGCTATATCTTCAATGATGACAGTTGTATTTTTGTCTCTAATGGCACCCACTGAAGGAAAAAGCCCTTTTCGTATTTTCCAGAGTTGATTCCTCTGTTCTTCATTATCTGTAAAATCTGGTTTATTAATGATTTTAAAAGAACTAAATAGTTCATTTGTTTTATTTTTAAAATTTTCTAAATCTATTTGATTTTTAAATTCAAATTCTACTAAAAGACAGGTAGCTTCTTCAGGTAAAGTCTTTAAATAAGATGGTATATGAGGTTTATTTTCGATGGAACGAATTGCTGCTCTATCCATCAACTCTACAGCCACTGCATTGAATTTAACTAATGTTGGAATCGATTCACAAGCATCAAAAATGTTAGAAAAGCACAGTAGCCCCGTTAATTTAAAGGGTTCATCTGGTATAGTTCGTAACTCTGCTTCCGCGATAAATCCAAGTGTACCTTCTGAACCAATTAATAGATGGGATAAAATATCTGAAACTTTTTCAAAATCAATAAAAGCATTAAGGGAATAACCAATTGTATTTTTTATACTATACTTTTTTTTTATAAAATTTATTAATTCTTGATTATTTAATATATTTCTTTTTATTTCTAAGATTTTATTATAAATATGTTCCTGATGAATTTTTAATTTTTCTTCGCAGTTGGGGTCAAAAGTATCAAGTATATAACCATTATATAAAACCGCTTTTAGGTTTTTCAAGGTATGGTAGGAATTATTTAAAACACCACAACACATACCACTAGCATTATTAGCTAAAATTCCTCCCATCATACAAGAATTAATTGAAGCAGGATCGGGTCCGATTTTACGATGATAGGGTTTTAAATATTGATTGATTTGACTTCCAATAATGGCCGGTTCAAAACGTATGCTATTTTCATCGTGATTGATTTTATAAGACTTCCATGCATTAGATAATCCAATATCAACGATTATCCCATTCCCTACGGCTTGGCCAGAAAGACTAGTCCCAGCAGCACGAAATGTTATGGGTACTTTATTTTCTCTTGCAATTTGGATAATGTATTGTATTTCTTCTATATTGATGGGTCTTACTACTACTAAGGGTTTTAAGGTATAAAAACTTGCATCATAAGAATAGGAAATTAAATTGACTTCATCTGTAAGAACACGTTCTTTGGGAATTTTTTTTGTAAGAAGATGAGATAAATGCTGTTTATTAAGTGTAATGGTCATAATTCATAATTTAATTTTAATTTTAATATTATCAATGATAATCCAATATTCGAAAAAATTTTTTAACTCTTAAAATAAACTTTTTTTAACATACCATCGGATTTTCCATTTTATTAGTGGATTAAGACCAGTATTAATGCTTATGATTTTCTTATTTTTTATAATGATTATGGTGGGATATCCTTGAATTTTGAAATAATTTGTTAAATTATAATCTAAATCTAAAATAATTGGGTAGTGAATATTTTTATCTTTCAAATATTGAATTACAGTATTTTTTTCTTCGCTTGTAATTCCAAGTATTACTAAATTATGCTCTTTTAGCTCTTGATAGATATTTTCTAAGAGTGGCATTTCTATCTTACATGGAAGACACCATGTAGCCCAGAAGTTGATTACAATAGTTTTATTTTCTAAATCCTTCATAGTAATTGTTTTATCATCTAAGGTGTGGAAAATCAAATTTTCTTGTATGGTTGAATCTTCCATTTTTAGATTCTGAATAAAAGAAGGTAATCTTTGATAAATAATATAAGCTATCAATACTGAAAAGATAATGATAGTTGATAGGTTTTCTTTAATGTAATCCACGTAATATAATTCGTAATAAGTTTGAATTAGTTACAAAAAATATTTGAACTTATAATTATATTTTTTTAATTTGTATTATGTCTGAGAATTGTATTTTTTGTAAAATCGTAAGAAGAGAAATACCCGCTAGAATCATTTTTGAAGATGAACATACCTTAGCTTTTTATGATATAAACCCACAAGCACCAGTCCATGTCTTAATTATTCCTAAGAAACATATACCATCATTGGCTGAAATCAGAGAAGAGGATATTGAGTTAATGGGAAGATTAATCTATAATACTTCAGTTGTTGCAAAAAAACTAGGAATTTCAGAAGATGGTTATAGAACGGTGATTAATACCAATCGAGATGCTCAGCAGACCGTTTTTCATATCCATATCCATATCCTTGGTGGTAGACCAATGAGCTGGCCACCGGGCTAGTCTTCATCTTCTAATTCAAATGTTTTGATTAAATTTTCTAATTCTTTAATTTTGTCATCAAGATAGAAAGCTGAAGAATTGATTTTTTTAGAACTTTCTGATGAATTTAATATATTTCTATTGATAGAAGCGATGGATTCAGTAATCTCTCTTATCGCTGTTTTTTGTTCTGTAATGATAGATTTTATTTCATTTGATTTATCATAAACACTTTTAGTTTGAGATAAAACTCCAGTATTTACAAATTCTTGTTTAACAATTACTTCTGAAACTTTAGTAGATAATTCATTAATACGTTGAATTTCTTTAATGATGTAATTTAAAAATTCATTTACTCTTCGCGATATACTTATACCATATTGAATCTGTTCATTAGAATTTTTAATTAATGAATTGATCTCTTTAATGCTATTCATAGTTTTGTCTGCTAATTTGGATACTTCGTCTGCAACAACAGCAAAACCTTTTCCATATTCCCCTGCTCTCGCTGCTTCAATTGAAGCATTTAGAGATAATAAATTGATCTGATCTGCAATTTCTTTTACAATATTTACAATATTGGTAATTTTACTAGAAGTCTGTTGAATTTGATTCATTGCGTTGGACATGTCATTGATTTCTTTTTCGCTTTTTTGTTTGATTTCATCTGATTCTCGTATGATTGATCTTATTTCCTTTAAATTTTGCTGAGCTTCTTTAATTACATTAGTTAATTCATTCACTCCATTAGATAAATTATTAATCAAAAATGTTTGCTCATTACTAAATTCCGCAATTTTATCCATTGTAGCCGAGATTTCCTCGGTTGTAGCAGAAATTTCTTCGGTTGATGCTGCTTCATTTTCTGAATCATAAACCAGTTGATTTGTGAGCTCCTTAAAATGTTTTGAAGAATTAGTAGCAATATCTAATAAATCTTTAGTTTTTCTAACAGTGTTTCTGAGATTTTCATTTAAATTTATAAGATTGATGGATAAATTTCCAAATTCATCATTATAAATAAACATATTTCTTCTTCTTAGATTTCCTCTTGCAATCTGATTAATAAAATTTACTACCATATCAAGGCTTTGGGTTTTAATTGAAATAACATAAATTATAAAAAATATAAAAATAAAACCAATGAACATAAAAATCGTCGCTAAAATAAAAATAGAAAAAGCAATAGCATTTTGATAAATAGATTTAGAAAATAAAATACCTAATTTAAAATTAGAGATAGGTTCATGTAGTAACAAAAGCTCATGAAGATCTTTATTATAATAAATTTTTTCTATAAGTTTAGGATTTGTGCTCTCTTGTTTTATATTCAGAAAACTTTCTGGTATAATCGTTTTAATAGGTTGAAAGACTAAATTTGAATCTGTTGTCGAAATAATATTGTTGTTTTTATCCAATATAAATACAATTGCTTCTATGTTTTTATCAATGTTTTTATAAATCGTATCTTCTAACTTTGAAATATTTATGAATATCACATGATAAAAATCTTTTTTAAATGGTTTTAAAATAGCAAAAATCCTAAGGGGGTCTCCCTTAGAAAGTCTAAATCCATTGCTTATATAAAATTCTTGGTAGTTTTGGGTTAATTCATATATCATATTTTTTTCATTTACAATATAATAGCTATAGCTATAATAAAACTCATTTTGAGCTTTGTCGTAAATCGCATAATCTAATATAGAATTATCTTTTAAAAGATATTCTTTAACGAAAGGATTTAAATTATTATTTTTAATATTAGGATTACTAACTATATATCCAATTTGCATCTCTAAGTTGTAAATACTTGTTTTTATATCAACAAAATAATTATTTAATATAAAACTTAAGCTATTCAAGTGTTCTTGGATTTTTTCTCTGTGAAATTTTCTTATCCAATATTTATTAAATTCTGATGCTATCAGAGAAGAGATGGAAGAAATCATAAAAAATGACAAGAAGAATAAGTATGATAACGTGTATTTAAATTTTAAGAATTTCAGGTTTTCTAAGTTTTCAATTTTTAATTTTTCCTTAAAAATTTTACTATTAATAATATTATGAATTAGATTTTCTAATAAGATGTAATAAATTATACCTGCGGAAGAGGAAAAAATAAAGAAAATAGATAAGCTTACAATCATTTGATATAAACTATAATTTAGATAAAAATTAACTATTACAGAAAAAAGAATAATGCCAAAGGATGTTCGAATAAAAACATCTATACTTCTTACAAGTGGAAGCCTAAAAAATTTTTCTATAAACGAGATCTTCTCTTTATCAGTGAGTGATATGTTTGTATTTTCGTATACGTATTTTATATATTTTTTAAAATACCTTAGGTAATATATATTTGATATTACCACATAAATAAGAACAATAAATGCTGTAAGAAAGGCTGTAAGGAAAAAGTTTGTTGCAATGTTTGGGGGAATTTCAATTATAAAATATCCTAAGGCTGCAAAAAATGGTGTTAAAATTCCAAACCCTATGAATTCAGATCTTAAAATATATTGAATAAGAAATTTTTTATAATTAAAATCTTTTTCGTAGTAATTAGTTTTATCTTTATAATACATTGTTTTACCTTTAATCAATGATTATTGTATTTCTATTTAAAATGACTGTTTACAACTTTTTGAAATCAATGTATTTTATCAATTCATTTATTATTGTTAGATTGTGGTTATTTTTTAATACTTTATATTAAGCTTTATATTTGATGAGTTTTTGCCTAATACCACAGAGCAATTCTAAATTATAAAGTCAAAACTTTTTTAGAAATGCTTATAGTTTTCATAAAAACTTTAATTTGTAATATTTTGATATGAATATATACCAAAAAAAAGATTGTAATTTAGTTTTTTCCTTTTTTATGGTAAATATGCAAAGAAAAAGAGCACCATTCAAAGAGATATTTGGCTGGGCCATGTTTGATTTTGCCAACTCTTCATATACAACTGTTATAATTACTGTAGTATTTAGCGTAATGTTTCCAAAAATTATTGTGGGGGATGCACCTGAATATCGATTAGGAAATCTCTTATGGAGTGTTTCTTTATCTATTAGTTATTTGGTGATTGTTTTAACCGCTCCTCTCTTAGGTGCAATTATGGATTATTCAGCTGCAAAAAAGCGTTTTTTATTTTTTAGTTATATTTTAACAGTTGTTTCTACTTCTTTTCTTTATTTTGTTGAACCCGGTTATGTTTTACTTGCCATGATTTTAATCATCATCTCTAATATTGGTTTTGCAATGGGAGAATCCTTTGTTTCTTCTTTTTTACCAGATTTAGGACCACCAGAAGATCTTGGTAAGATCTCTGGTTTTGCTTGGGGTTTGGGGTATTTTGGTGGTTTATTTTCAACCGCTATTGTTCTTGCGGTTATTGGAGAAATCACAATTGAAAATTATGAAAGATTAAAACTTGTAGGTCCTATTACTGGGATTTTCTTTTTAGTTGCGGGGATCCCAACTTTTCTCTTTTTGAGAGAATATGGAGTACCAAGAAAACTACCTGAAGGAAAGAGTTATTTTAAAATTGGTTGGGAAAGGATTTCAAAAACCATACAAGAAATCCAAGATTTTAAAGATTTATCGAAATTTTTTATTTCACTATTTTTTTCTCAAGCTGGATTATCCATCGTAATTAGTTTTGCTTTTATCTATGGGGATCAAATTATCAAATGGCAAAAATCCACCATGGGAATAATGTTTGTTTTAACTCAATTTACCGCCGCAGCGGGTGCCATTCTTTTTGGATTTTTACAGGATAAAATTGGTTCATTAAAAACCTATATCTATACCCTAATACTATGGATTTTATCAATATTTTCTATTTACTTTACTGAAGAGATGACTTTTGCTATAAACGAATTTTTAAAAACAAATTTTAAAATAGAAACCATTTTTCTTTTAGTAGGTTGTTTGGCGGGATTAGGGCTTGGAGCTACTCAATCTGCGGGTAGAGCTGTTGTAGGTATCTTTTCTCCAGAATCAAAATCTGGTGAGTTTTTTGGTTTCTGGGGATTGGCTGGTAAGTTAGCTTCTATCTTTGGGTTAATGCTCATAGGATTTTTGCAAAATGCTTTTGGGTTAAAAAATGCTGTATTGTTTACAGCTACCTTATTTGTTATTTCTATGATAATTGCATTTTTTGTAAATGAGGAACAAGGGAAAAAATCTGCAATTCTCCATGAAGGGGAATAGAATTTATTCGATGTGTTCCGTTGTATATTTAAACCATTGAATTTTAGAAAAAGGGTAATCATAAGGGAGATTGGCTTTTCTATAAAGTTCTTTTATGAATCGTTCTTTATCTGGGATCTTGTTCCAAACATCTGGAAGGAAAGTAGCTCTACCTGCAGGTGATTTTAAAAAAATTCCATCCTTAAAGGGTTGTATTTGATCATACAACTCTTTTAAACTGTTTGCTTGAATTTTTTGAAAGGGACTTAAAATAGAAATTTTAATATGGATTTTATCCTTTTCTTCCACTTTTAGAGGAGGAAAACGAGGATCTTTAAAAGCGGCGTTAAAAGCATTTAATGAAACATCTTCTACGAGGGATGTAGTAGGATGTATGGAACCAATACATCCTCTTAAATTAGATTCATTTGGAAGATCTTTTATAAGTAATGTTACAAAGCTAGCTCCTTTTTTTTGTAATGCTTCGGGATATTTTTTCACATCTGGTATATATGGTTTTTGAAATTTAAGACCATATTCAATAGAATACCTAGCAATGTGGATTAATTCTTGTTCTTCCGCTTTGGTTAATAAACTCATAATAATATAATTAAGAGTACCTTAGATGAAACACCAGGAACCATATCCAACTACGCGGTGTTTATCTCCAGCTGTATCACCAGAATTTCTTAAGTCCAACCGTTTGGGTTTCCAATTTTTTTCTTTAGCAAAAAGTAGTAAACCTTGGATAGGAATTCTTCCACAAGCTTGTTCATATTGAATTAAATGTGGTTGTAGGGTCTCAATTGCATGAGCGGTTTTTTCATCTACAATTTTTGCTGTTTTATAATCAAGATAATGACTTAGATCCGAACTTATTAGGATTAAGACATTCTCATTGTAGAGCAATTTTATGACTTCGTATACATGTTCTGGGCTTGTTTTTCCTACTGTTAAGGGTATAATATTAAAGTTTTCTAAAACATATTGTAAAAAAGGGAGTTGTACTTCTAAACTATGTTCTCTATCATGAGCTTCTTTACTTTTGTATATAAAAGATAAATGGGAAATTTTCTCTATGGAATCTACATCAATTGGAATTAAGCCGAGTGGTGTTTCAAAGTAATTTCCCGGATAATATGCAATCCCAGGAATAT
The DNA here is from genome assembly GCA_041640315.1 of Leptospiraceae bacterium. Lineage (GTDB taxonomy): Bacteria > Spirochaetota > Leptospiria > Leptospirales > Leptonemataceae > SKYB61. The sequence goes on along the minus strand of JBEQAN010000001.1, from coordinate 2,692 downwards.
ATTCATAATGACTCGGTCCAAGGAGTAAAACGGTATTATAGTGCTCTTTGTATTTTTGTACTGCTTTAAAACCATAAGCTGCAATGGGACCAGAATAAATATAACCTGCATGGGGAGAGATAAGGGCATGTGGTCTTTGCGATAATTCAATATTGGCTTTTTCTAAAAATTTTTCGATAGTTTTTATCAAAGTATCCTTGGATGATGGATAAAAATAACCTGAAACTGCACTAGGCCTTATAATGACATTTTGCATAATATAAATATATCAAGGTTCAATCCATTTGTCAATATAAAAAAAACTTGAAAATTTTTTATATATTAGTATATTATTAACAATGTTTAAACCATTCCCAACGAAATATTGGCATGTATTAGAAGATGGAAGAATTCAGTGCGATGTGTGCCCAAGGGCATGTAAATTACATGAAGGGCAAAGAGGCCTATGTTTTGTCAGAGGTAGAGAAAATAATCAAATAGTTTTATATACGTATGGTCGCTCCAGTGGTTTTTGTATTGATCCCATTGAAAAGAAACCTTTGAATCATTTTTTACCAGGTACTCCCATCTTATCTTTTGGTACAGCGGGATGTAATTTGATTTGTCAGTTTTGTCAAAATTGGGATATCAGTAAATCAAGGGAGATGGATCGATTAATGGATGAGGCTACTCCAGAAGTCATTGCTATTGCAGCGAAAAAATTAAAATGCAGAAGTGTTGCATATACCTATAATGATCCTGTTATTTTTATGGAATATGCAATTGATATAGCGAAGGCATGTCGAAAATATGGCATTAAAAGTGTTGCAGTTAGTGCGGGTTATATGAACAAAGAACCGAGAGAAGAATTTTATCAATATATGGATGCGGCAAATATTGATTTAAAAGCATTTACAGAAAATTTCTATCGTAGAATTTGTGGTGGCCATTTACAACCGGTGCTTGATACTCTTATTTATCTTAAACATTATACAAATGTATGGTTTGAAATTACGACTTTACTAATTCCCGGAGAAAATGATTCTTATCAAGAAATTAAGAATGAATGTGAATGGATCTTAAAACATTTGGGTCCAGATGTACCCCTTCATTTTACAGCTTTTCATCCGGATTTCAAAATGAAAGATAAACCTTATACAAAGCATTCGACTTTAAAAAAAGCAAGAGATATAGCTTTAGCTATTGGCTTAAATTATGTTTATGTTGGGAATGTTCATGATGAAGATTCTGAAAGCACTTATTGTCCCAATTGTAATAATAAAGTCATAGGAAGAGATTGGTTTTATCTTACCGAATATCATTTAACAGATGATGGTTATTGTAAGTTTTGTAATTATAAAATTGCTGGAGTATTTGAAGGACCACCAGGCAATTGGGGTCCGAAACGACATCCAGTTATGTTAAAAAATTTTAAAAATTGAATATTTTAAGAAGGAATCTTAATATCAAAAACTTTAAATTTTAATTATCAACGTTTTTTGATCCCTTGAAATTATAAAAACTGAATTGACTTGAAATTTTAAAAGATTTAATTTGAAATTATATTTTATAATTCATCCCCCCTTAGGAGTCATTTATGAAAAAAACTGGTGCAAAATTAATGCTGGACTTATTATATTCTCATGAAGTTGATGTTGTATTTGGATATCCTGGTGGTGCAATATTACCCTTTTATGATGAATTATACAATTCAAATATAAAACACATTTTAGTGCGACATGAAC
>JBEQAN010000001.1:0-958 GCA_041640315.1 Leptospiraceae bacterium | reverse complement strand
CAAGAAAGCCTGGTATTGTTATTGTTACTAGCGGACCTGGTGCGACGAATACCATAACAGGGCTTACTGATGCTAAAATGGATTCTATTCCCATCATGGTAATATCTGGTCAAGTACCTACTTCCGCCATTGGAACAGATGCTTTTCAAGAAGCTGATATTTTTGGTATTACAATACCTGTTACTAAGTATAATGCTTTGATCAAAAATGTGGATGAACTTGCTAATATTTTCGAAGAAGCGTGGGTCATGTTAACGCAAGGAAGACCAGGTCCTGTTTTATTGGATTTTCCTAAGGATGTTCAGGTTAACGAAACGAAAAATTTAAAAGGAGAAGTGAAATTAGCAGAACGATTTTTAAAAAAACCAAAAATAGAAGGAGATTTAGAGAAATTCGCGGATGCCATCAATAAAGCGGAAAGACCTTTATTATATATTGGTGGCGGTGCAATCATTTCGGGAGCATCCCAAGAGATTAGAACCATTGCAGAAAAGGGTATGATTCCCGTAGTGTCTACATTAAAAGGTTTAGGTGCATTCCCTGGAACGCATCTTCTTTCTCTCGGAATGTTAGGTATGCATGGGACGGCTGCTGCAAATAAAGCTGTTTTAGAGTGTGATTATATCCTAGCGCTTGGTGCTCGATTTGATGATAGAGTTGCTGGAGTTCCTAGTGATTTTGCTCCCAGTGCGGTAAAAGCTCATATTGATATTGATCCAGCGGAGTTTAATAAACGAGTTAATGTTGATTATATTATCCATGGGGATTTAAAAGATGTTTTACAAGCACTAATTCCCTATATAGAACAAAAAGACCGATTAAACTGGGTAAGACATTTAGAAGAGTATAAAATCAAATATCCTCTTGAATTTGAAGATAGTAATGATGTCATTAAACCACAGAAGTTTTTAAAACGATTGTATGAAATTACAAAAGGAAAAGCAATTATTTCTACTGA